>QHUE01000257.1 GCA_003221825.1 Gemmatimonadota bacterium | reverse complement strand
GGCCATCGCTCGCTCTCGCGCTGTCCCAGCTGAGACGCGGCGACGCCGCGTTGCGCGCTCACGTGACGGCGGTCCGCGCGGAGCGAGCTGACCTGCGGGAACTACTCTGCGCGCGTGGCGTCGATGCGCGCGCCTCCCAGGCCAACTTCGTACTCGCCGACTTCGGCCCGCGGGCGGCGTTCGTCCGTGACGGACTCGGCGCTCGCGGGATTCTGGTGCGCGACTTCCCCGGTCGCGCGGGTCTCGAGACGAGTCTGCGAATTACGCTGCCCGGTGATCCCGCGGACTTCGAGCGGCTCACGAGCGCGCTCGACACGGTACTGGCGCCCCAGGCAATCGTGTTCGACTTGGATGGCGTGCTCGCCGACGTACGAGAGTCGCAACGCGCGGCGATGATCGCGACGGCCGCCGCGTTCAGCGTGACGATAACAATGCAGGACATCGAGCGCGCGTTACGTGCCGGCGACGCGGCGAACGACTGGATCGTGACACAGCGCTTCGTCACTGCCGGCGGCGGCCAAGCGGATCTCGAGACCGTGACCGCGCGCTTCCAGGAACTGTACCTCGGCACCAACGGCTCGCCCGGACTGCGGGAACGTGAGCGCCTGATCGCACCGCGCGCGCTCCTCGCGCCTTTGTCGAAGCGGTTGCCACTCGCCGTCGTGACGGGCCGGCCGCGCGAGGAGGCACGCTGGTTCCTCGAGCGCATGGAGATCGCGGACCTGTTCGGCGCGATCGTGTGCATGGAGGACGCGGCGCGCAAACCCGATCCGGCGCCGGTCCGACTCGCGCTCGAGCGTCTCCGCGTGCGCCGCGCGTGGATGGTGGGCAATACGCCGGATGACATTCGCGCGGCGGCCGGTGCGGGCGTAGTACCGCTCGGCGTCGTGGCGCCCGGCGATGACCTCACCGCGACGGCTGCGGCATTGACCGACGCCGGCGCGGCCCGCGTCCTCGATCGAGTGGCGGATCTCGAGGAGCTGCTGCCATGAGCGCTCGTACCGCGACGGTGACGCGCACAACGCGCGAAACATCGATTCGGGTGACACTCGATCTCGATGGCGCCGGCACGACGTCGATCAAGACCGGCATCGGATTCCTCGACCATCTCCTCGACGCGCTGGGCCGCCACGCGCGCTTCGACCTGACGCTGGCCTGCGAAGGCGATCTGCAGGTGGACGATCACCACACGGCTGAGGATTGCGCCCTGGCACTGGGAGAAGCGCTCGATCGGGCCCTGGGAGAGCGGCGCGGCGTAAACCGGTTCGGCTGGGCCCTCGCACCGCTCGACGACGGGTTGGCTCGAGCGGTCGTGGATCTCTCGGGCCGGCCGTTTTCCGACATCGCGCTCGGCCTGCGCCGGGAGGCTATTGGCGGGCTCGCGTGCGAGAACATCGCTCATGTGCTGCGTTCGCTCGCCACGGCGAGCCGGAGCGCGTTGCACGTGGACGTGCTGAAGGGCGACAACGACCATCACCGCGCCGAAGCCGCGTTCAAGGCGACCGCGCTCGCGCTGCGTCAGGCGGTCGCCCTCTCGGGATTCGACGACGTGCCGTCCACCAAAGGCACGCTCGGAGGCGCGGGCCGTGAGTGACGTGACAATCGTGGATTCTGGCGTCGCGAACCTCGCGTCGATTGCCGGCGCGTTTCGCCGCCTCAACGCCGGCGTTGTCGTCTCCGCCGATCCCGCGATCGTACGCGACGCCGCACGCATCGTCTTGCCCGGTGTCGGCGCGTTTGGCGCCGGCATGGCGGCGCTGCGATCCCGCGGTCTTGAAACCGTCATTCGGGATCACGCCTCACGCGGCACGCCGATCCTCGGCATTTGTCTCGGCATGCAGATGTTGTGCGAAGCGAGTGAAGAGACGCCTGGCGTGGCGGGACTCGGCCTCATTGCAGCACGCTGTCGCCGGCTGCCAACGCACGTGAGGATCCCGCATCTCGGCTGGAATAGCGTGACACCGGAACCGGAAGCGCGCCTGCTGACTCCCGGCGTCGCCGCGTTCGCGAACTCCTACGCTGTGCGCGAAGGGCCGACGGGCTGGACGACGGCCTGGACCACGCATGGGGTCCCGTTCGTCGCCGCGCTCGAACGCGAGCCCACGCTCGCGTGCCAGTTTCACCCCGAGCTATCGGGTGTCTACGGCGCGGCGCTCCTCAAGCGGTGGCTCACGCGTCGAACGGCCCGCCCGGCGCCGGCAGCGAACGGGGCGTCGGGCCTGCGGCGTCGCATCATCCCGTGCCTCGATGTGAGGGACGGCCGGGTGGTGAAAGGGATCCGGTTTCAGGGCCTGCGCGACGCCGGCGACCCCGCCGAGCAGGCGGCGCGCTACGAAGCGCACGGCGCCGACGAGATCGTGATCCTCGATGTCGCGGCCTCCGCCGCGGGGCGCGACACACAGGTCGACACGGTGCGGCGAGTCCGCGCGGCGATCCGCATTCCTTTGACGGCGGGTGGCGGCGTGCGCCGTGTGGACGACGCGCGCCGTCTGCTCGCGGCTGGCGCCGACAAAGTGAGCGTCAACACGGCCGCGGTGCGCCGTCCCGAGCTGTTGACCGAGCTGGCGGAGGCGTTCGGTTGCCAGTGCGTCGTGCTCGCGATCGATGCGCGCCGCGCCGCGGATCGCTGGGAGGTCCTGGTGGTGGGGGGCCGAGAGTCGGCGCGACCTGACGCGGTGGCGTGGGCTCGCGAGGGCGAGCGTCTGGGCGCGGGCGAGATCCTGCTGACGAGCTGGGATCGCGATGGCACGCGCGCGGGACATGATCTCGAGCTGCTGCGCGCGGTCGCGGAAGCGGTTCGCGTGCCCGTCATCGCCTCGGGCGGCGTCGGGACGCGGGAACACGTCGCGGCCGCTTTCGCCGCCGGCGCGGACGCAGTGCTCGCCGCCTCCGTCTTTCACGACGGCCACGACACGGTGGATGGCATCAAGGCGGACTTGGCAGTCCGCGGGATTCAGGTGCGGCGATGATCG
>QHUE01000256.1 GCA_003221825.1 Gemmatimonadota bacterium | reverse complement strand
CTCGGGCGTGAGCTTGCGCTTGATGAACGGATCGCGCCCGGTCGCCTCACTCAAGCCATACTCGGGATCGCCGGCCATGCCGTAGGTGGCCGCGCGCGCCGGTCGCGGTCGCGGGGCCAGCCCAGCCGGGAACGACTGATTGCGCGACATGACGACGAAGCGGCGGCGCCCGCGAATCATGGTGGGTTTGATGAAGCCGCCGACCGCGCGCTCCTTGCTGCGTGCCGCCGCCTTGCTGCCAAACGCGCCATGAAACGAAAACCGCCGGCCGCGCCCCGCCATTCTAGCTCACCGTCACCGAGGGCAGTCCGACAACGGGCGCCGGGTTCCCCGTCATTTCGATTGGCACCGAGTTGGTTTCGGACACGACCGCACCATCGAACGTCAGGAGACGGACTTGAACGACGTATCGACCATTCCCTACGTTAGTGATGCTGGCGTTGACGTTCAAATTGCCCATCGTCCAATCCTCTCAGGTCCGTCGTAGCTCTCTGACGGAGGTGACGAACATATTGAGGATTGTCGCCCCCATGATCCCGGCACCGAGTAAGAGCGCGAAATTCAATGGCGTCCATTCCATCGGTTTGGTCCACTCTCCGAACGCGCTCACATACCAGCCACGGAGAATCAACGCTGCCGCCGCGCCACCGGCGACAAGAAAATACGCGGCTGGACCGAACGCAGGGACAAAGTTGCGGCGATAGCGATAGCGACCACGCGGCCGATTGACGAGGGGCGTACCAATCAGCATCATGCCCACCACGCCCCCGGCCGCGCCGACGACGAGTGGGCCGAACCACGACGAGACGGGCGTGGGCGGCGGCATGTCGATCACTTCACCCGAGCGCGTGCCCATGTCGCCGTTGCTGGACGCGGCCACGTCCCCCGCGCCCGACTGTGTGACGACGGCTTCTTCCTCGCTCTGGCCGAGACGTGCCACGCCGTTGCGACCACCGCCACGATACGTATACATGCTGCGCCTCCCTTGGCCGAGTGTCGCGCGCGATTGCACGTCGTAGACGCGCCCGAGGATGGGGGGACTCACCGAGGGGTCCACGCTAAGCCATTCGTTGTCGATCTTCGCCTCAACGTACACGTGCTCGAAGGCGTGATCGGTGGACGACTTGGGTTTGTCTTGCGCGACCACCGCGAAGCGCGTGTCGAGACCAACGGATTGCAGGAGCGCGGCGGTGAGCATGGCCATCGAGTCGCAATCCTCGGCCGCCGAGCCCTTGGTGCGGACCTCATCGAGCAGGCGCTTCGGGGGGATCAGAAGCTCGTAAGAGACAGGATCGCGGACGTAGCGCACGTGCTCGTGGACCCATTGCAGCACGGCATCCGCGACGCTCGACTCGCTCCGATTGACGTCGCGCACGATCTGACGCGCGGCCATGACCACGGCTGGGTCGTGAACCGCCTCGTCGGTCAGCCGCGTCATGTGGCCCACGGTCTGCCAGATGCCTGCGTCGCCCGCGTCCAGAGGGTGCCACTGTGCTGTGGTCAACGCCCGTGCCTCCGGGCAGATGCGGCGGGGACCGGCCGGCGTATGGACGGGGTGGCCCACGACAGTCGGCCCCCGCCCCGAGCGTAGACGCCCGGCCTGCCACCGTGTATAGTCGCATAAATGCTACACCCTTGTCAAGATGAAAAAAACGTGCCATAATCAGGCAGAGTTTATCCACCGTCACTCACCGACCGATCCACGGGGGACCAGCCATGACCGACAAAGCCGCAGGCGCCAGGACCATCGAGACGAAGATCACCGAGCATCAGGACGCCGTGACCGCCGAGCTACCGATTGACGGGTGGCTGATGGACCTGGGCGGCAAGTCCAACGTGGCCAGCGTGCGCGTGAGCAAGCGCGACCTGGGGGGCCGGTGGTCGCAACTGCCCAAGGCGCACGGTGAGCTACTGCCACCCTTCGACGTGGACGTGCATACGATCTACGAAGCGTTTGGCGACGGCGAGTACCGCTTCGCGCCGATGGGCACCGGAGGCAAGCCGCTCACGGCAGCCGGGACCGCCGCACGCATCGAGACAGTGCTGGGCCACGGCGACGGCAAGTACAAGTCGAAACCTGGGAGTGCCCGTGAGAGCGCCGACCCCGAGGCGTTCATGGAGCGAATGTACGAGCAGAAGCGCCGCGACTATCTATGGGATCAAATCGACCGGCGCATGGGTCCGACTGACAACGGCCCCGTCCGCGATCCCGACGCTGACCTTGAACGGCTGCTCAAGCTCGCTGCTGTGCTCCGGGGCGGCAACGACGGCATGGCCAGCGTGCTGGCCGCCATGATTTCCAGCAATACGCAGATGATGACGGCGCTCCTGACGCGCTCGCTCAATCCCCCGGAGCCCGCCGAGAAGATGCTGGACATGGTGACGAAGGTCATGGACCTGACGGAGAAGATTCGTCCGTCTGACGGCTTCCCGGCCGACATGGACTGGAAGCAGATGTTGATGATGGCCTTCTTCGGGCAGATGCAGCCGGGTGGCGCGATCCGCGAATTTCTGTCCATGCGATCAAAAACGCTAGTACAGACACCAGCCCAGCCAGCGCCAGCAACGCATCCAACAGCAATCCCAGTTTCGGCTTCGGCCACTCCCCAATCAGCAGGAGCAACAGCATCAGGATCAGCGTCAGCCACCGTAGACCCCAATACGCAGAGGATCGAAGCCGCGCATGAATTATTCCGTTCATCGCTCTGGCCTCTCATCGTCTCGGCCGCGCGCCGAGACTCGAAAGAGTACGAGTTGTACCTGGGGTTGATGGACGAGCAGCTTCCGCACTTCGTGGATCAATGGATTTCCATTCCTTTCGAGGCGTCGTACCCGTTCATCGAGAGCGTGCAGGCTGGCGCGACCCAGGACGAGACGATCATGGGATGGCTCCGCAAGCTCTACGACTACGCCCTGCACGCGACCACCGACGAAGCTCAACCCACACCCGGAGGATCACAATGAGACGTCTGGCCCTCGCGCTCATCACGCTCGCGCTCGTCTTGTTCGCCCCGACCGTGGCCTTCGCGCTCGGTCTCGTCGTGACGAATGGATGCGTGGCCCGAGGGGTTGCGCCGACCACCTCGGGCGGCGTGGCGCTGCAACCCGCTGACGGCATCCTAAGTTTCAAACTGCTCATCAGCCCCATCGCCGCGACGGGAGGTCCGGTGCTGCCGCCCCCTGG
>QHUE01000255.1 GCA_003221825.1 Gemmatimonadota bacterium | reverse complement strand
GCGGCGCAGATCGCGGGCGGCGAGAAAGGCGGCGGCCGGGGGCGGCGAAGGGCGGCGAAGGGGCGAATGGGTCGAGCTGAAGAAGAAGGGCAAGCAGAAGTGGATCGGGTACGACGCCACCAAAGCCGAGACGGAGCCGATCGCGTTTCGCCAGAGCGGCGATCAACTGGAGTTGATCCTCGAAGAGAATCCGTTCTACGCCGAGTCGGGCGGTCAGGTCAGCGACACCGGTGTGGTCAAGGGCGATGGCTGGGAGCTGACGGTCGAGGGCGTCGAGAAAGTCGATGGCAAGAGCGCGGTCGTCGGAACGTTCGGGGAGACCTTTGAACCCACGGCTGCCCTCGCGCAGGTCAACGAAGCGCGGCGGCGCAACATCGAGCGCAATCACACGGCGACGCATCTCGTCCATGCGGCGCTGCGGCGAATTCTGGGGACGCACGTGCGCCAGGCGGGTTCGGTCGTGGCCCCGGAGCGCCTGCGGTTCGACTTCAGCCATCACGGCCCGATCAAGGGCGACCAGCTGGCGGCGGTCGAGGCCGAGGTCAATGCCCATGTGTGGGAGAATATCCCCATCGAGACGCGGGAGATGGCCTATAAGGACGCGATCGGCGCCGGCGCCATGGCGCTGTTCGGCGAGAAGTACGGCGACGTGGTGCGGGTGGTGGACGTTCCCGGCGTCTCGCTCGAGCTGTGCGGGGGCACGCACGTCGGGGCGACCGGCCAGATCGCCGTGTTTCGCTTCACCCACGAGACTGGAGCTGCCGCCGGAGTGCGGCGCATCGAAGCGCTGACGGGTCCGGCGGCCTACCGCTACGCGATCGAGCTGCAGACACGGCTCTCCGAGGCAGCCGGTCTGCTCAAGACGCAGCCGGAGCATTTGGCCCGGCGCATCGAAGCGATGCTGGAAGAGAACAAGAAGCTCGAGAAGCGGATCGCCGAACTGCTCAAAGGGGGAGCGGGGAGCGGCGAGCAGGGAGCAGTCGAGAAAATCGGCGACGTCGAGCTCCACGTCAGTGAGTCCAGCCTCGACGATCGCGGGCAGATCGCCGCGATCATGGATGGCTTCCGCGCCAAGCATAAGCGCGCTATTTCGGTGCTGTTCACCACGGGCGATCGAGCCGGAATCCACGTGGCCGTGACGGACGATCTGGTCTCCAAGGGTGTAAAAGCGGGCGACATCGCCAACGCCATCGCGTCCACGACGGGCGGCAAGGGCGGGGGACGGCCGCATTTCGCGTCCGCGGGCGTCGGGGATGTGTCCAAACTGGGCGAGGCGCGCGCCCGCACGGCGGAGATCGTTCGGGACTTCGCGCGATGACGCGCGACCAGGTCCTGGCCTGGCTCGACGCGCGGCGACCCGCGCCGCCGGACGCACTGCGGGAGCGGCTCCGGGGGGTCGTGCACGATGCCCCCGAGGCGCTGATCCCGCATCTGGCGCGGCTCGGGCGTGAGCTGCTGGACCGCGTGACGGCCCGACCGCTGGGAGGCCGCGAGCTGGCGCTCGATCTCCTCGCCGCCGATGCGTTCGCCACCTACGCGTGCGAGGCCGAGGCCGAGGAGGGAACACATGAGACTTGAGGGTCAGGGGTTGCTCGTGCTCGTGGATCCGGTCCGCACCAGCGGCGCGGAGGCGGCGCGCATCGGCCGGGCGGCCCAGGCCGCCGGCGTGCGGGGCCTGCTGATCGGGTCGTCGTTCGACGGCGCGGCGCAGACGCACGAGGTGGCGCGCGCGCTGCGGGACAATGCGCCGGGGATTCCGGTCGCGCTGTTTCCCGGCTCGGCGATGCAGCTCACCGATCAGGTGGATCTCGTGCTGTTCCTCTCGCTCGTCTCCGGCCGCAATCCGCAGTACCTCATCGAGGAGCACGTCCGCGCCGTGCCGTATCTCCAGCAACATCCGGTGCCGACGCTGTCCACCGCCTACATCCTCATCGACGGCGGGCGGGTGACCAGCGTGGAGTCGGTGAGCCAGACGCGTCCGCTGCCCGCGGACAAGCCCGAGCTGGCGGCGGCGCACGCGACCGCCGCGACCCTGATCGGGATGCAGGCCGTGTATCTCGACGCGGGCAGCGGCGCCGAGCGCCCGGTGTCGGCCGAGGTGATCCGCGCGTGCCGCGCGGCCGTGCCGGAGCGGCCCCTGTTCGTCGGCGGCGGCATTCGCACCCCGGCGCAGGCGCGCCTGGCGCGGGAGGCCGGGGCCGATTTCGTGGTGATCGGCACGGTCGTGGAAGAAGGGCCGCAAGGCGGGCTGGAGGCCTTCGTCGAGGCGGTGCGGTGAGCGTGGCGAGGATTCGGGAATCGCTCGACGGCCTGGCGGCGCTCGCCGGCCAGGTGGCCGCGGAGCAGGCGGAGGAGATCGCCGCGATCGCCGACCGCTACGAGGCGACGCTGCGCGGCGGCGGCACGCTCTTCTTTGCCGGGAACGGCGGCAGCGCCGCCGACGCGCAGCATCTCGCCACCGAGTATGTCGTGCGCTATCAGACCAATCGGCCGGCCATGCGCGCCGTCGCGCTCACAACGGACACGTCTGTGCTCACGGCGTGCGCCAACGACATGGGCTTCGACGAGGTGTTCGCGCGCCAGGTCGAAGCGCTGGCCGAGCCGGGCGATCTCCTCGTGCTGCATTCGACCTCGGGCGAGAGTCCCAACGTGATTCGCGCTGCGCAGTCGGCGAAAGCCCGCGGCGTCGCCGTGGTCGCGTTCCTCGGCAAAGGCGGTGGTCACCTGAAGGAGCTCGCCGATACGTCCTTGATCATTCCCGCCACCGACACGGCCCGCATCCAGGAACTGCATCTCGCCATCGAGCACGTGATCTGCGATCTGG
>QHUE01000254.1 GCA_003221825.1 Gemmatimonadota bacterium | reverse complement strand
CGCGCCATCGGTCCCGCGGTGTCCTGGCTGTGGGCGATCGGGATGATCCCCGCGCGGCTCACCAGGCCCACCGTCGGCTTCATACCGACGATGCCGCAGGTGTTCGCCGGGCTGACAATCGACCCGTCCGTCTCGGTGCCCACCGCGACCGCGCAGAGATTGGCGCTCACCGACACCGCCGACCCGGAGCTCGAGCCCGAAGGCGTGCGATCCAGCACGTAGGGATTCCGGCACTGGCGCCCCCGGCCGCTCCAGCCGCTCGACGAGCGGCTGGAGCGGAAGTTGGCCCACTCCGAGAGGTTCGCCTTGGCGAGGATCACGGCGCCCGCGGCGCGCAATCTCTCGACGATGGACGCATCCCGGACCGCGAAGTTGCCCTCGAGCGCGAGGGAGCCCGCCGTCGTCTGCATCTTGTCGTGCGTGTCGATGTTGTCCTTGACGATGACCGGGATGCCGTGGAGGGGACCGCGCACCTTGCCGCGGCGCCGCTCGCCGTCCAGCGCGTCCGCGGTCGCGAGCGCGTCAGGATTCGTCTCGAGCACCGCGCGTAACGTTGGTCCCTGGCGATCGAGCGCCGCGATGCGGTCCAGGTAGGCCTGGGTGACGCCGCGCGCCGTGAGGCGTCCGGCTTTCATGCCCTCCTGGAGCTGCGCGACCGTGGTTTCCTCGAGGGCGAACGCCTGGGGCGGACGCGGGCGACCTCGTTCGGTGCCGGGCAGCATGATACCAGCGACGGCCAGGGACGCGAGTTCCGCGAATTCGCGGCGCGACACAGGGGGCATGGTGCAACCCTCGAACAAAAGGTGGAGGAGCTAGAATGCCCAGCCAGCAAGAATCAAGAAGGAGCGGGTCTTGTAGCTCTCCGAGCTCGTGACGGTGCTGAGCTTCAAGTCGCTGAGCCCGTAAATGTAGCGGCCCTCGATGGTGATGGCGCTCGTGGCGCCGAGCCGAGCGCCACCGCCGATCACCGCGGCGTAACTCGTGGAGGGCCGGTCGGTGTCGGGGCAAGCGGCGCCACCGGCGCGGCAGCGCAGCTCGAAGGAGACTTGCGGGCCGGCGTACGCGTAGGGCGCGATGCCGGGCGTCGGAAAGAGGGCGCGCAAGAATACCGGCACATCGACGTAGTCGAGCCTGCGCTCGTCGGTCGTGCCGGAGTTGGTGACGCCGCGCTGCGCGTAGAGTGCCTCGACGCCGAAACCGAGCATGTTGCGGCCGGTCCCGAACGACAGACCCACCGCGAAGCCCGTGCGTTCCTGCAGATTGCCCGGCAGGACGCCGCGGTTCGACACGTTGCCGTAGGAGAACCCACCCTTCAATGCCACGCCGCCCCCACCCTGCGCCGGCGCCACCGTCGTGACGCCGAGCGCGGTCGCGAGGAGACAAGCGAATGTCCGTGTCATGGTCAAACCCTCCCTTGTGTTCCGGGAGCTACACCCGGTTGAGAGGGGCGGTTCCCACGATCACCGTCATCTGATGTCCTCGAACGGGACGTTCAGGATCTGATAGCGCTCCCAGCCTCGAAAGTCGAAATGCCACCACTCGCTGGGGTTCACCGTGAACCCTTCGGCCTCCAACACGCGGCGCAGCAAGGCGCGGTGCCAGCGTTGGCGCGACGTGCCGCCGGGATAATCGGAGAGGGCGCGCGGCGTCGCTTCGTCGTACGTCGACGGCATCTCGACCGGCATGCCGGTCGCCAGATCGTAGAGCGTGAGATCCACGGCCGCGCCGCGATTATGCTTCGAACCGCGCGCCGGGTCCGCCACGAGCCAGCGGGACTCGGCGGGCGTCGCGTCCCAGAACACCTTCGTCACGTACCACGGCCGGTAGGCGTCGTGGATCAGGATCCCAAGCCCGAGGGGCCGCAGGACCCGCGCCGCCCGCACCAGGGCGAGGGCCGCCGGCCGCTGCAGAAAGGCGCGGGCTGACGAGTAGACGACGGTGCCGAGGAAGTTGTTCGTCGTCGCGTACCGGATATCGAGCCGGATCGTCGTGTCCAGCCGCGAGGGCTGCACCAGGTCGGGCGCCACAAACGCACCGCTCTCGGCCGGCGGCCTCAGCGCGCGATCGACCCGCAGTAGCTCCGCAACCGGTCGGACGGGCCGCAGACGCAGCTGCCCCCCGTCCGCGGGCCCCATCTGGAGCCGCCGCAGCGCGACTGGCCCCACCTGGATCTCCGCGGGCCGGAAGACGACGCGGTCGGCGTCGTATGGTCCGCGGGTCGGGAACGTGAACACCGAGTCCGCTGCCTGCGCGAGCCGGGCGGGAGCCGCGGGCCTCAGGAGTGCGACGAGCGCGCCGCCGTCTTCATAGATGTACAGCGTGTCGTGGTTCGAGGCGTACGCGCCGATCAGGCTCAGCCAGGCGCTCGGCGGTGCCGCGGGCTTCGGCGGGAGCGACTCGGAGATGGGGAGCTGCAGCAGCAGCGCGAGGATGTAGCTCATCGAGCCACACCGAACGTGAACACCGTGCGCGAGCGATAAGTCCCGCCTGGGCGTAGAATGGTCGAAGGGAAGTTCGGATGATTGGGTGAATCGGGAAAATGCTGCGTTTCGAGGCACAGCCCGGAGCGGTGCGCGTACACGCGCCCGCCCTTTCCCTTGATAGTTCCGTCGAGGAAGTTGCCGGCGTAGAACTGCACGCCCGGCTCGGTCGTGCTGACATCGAGGGTGCGCCCGCTCGCCGGCTCCATCACGCGCGCGGCGTGGACGAGGCCGGCTCCCCCTGGCCGATCGAGCACCCAGTTGTGATCGTATCCCCGGCCAAACCGTAACTGCTCATTGTCCTGGCCGATCCGATCGCCGATGCGCGTCGCAGTTCGAAAATCGAGCGGCGTTCCCGCCACGGGCGCGATCTCGCCCGTGGGAATTACGGCCGAGTCGACGGGCGTGAATGCCGACGCGTCGAGCGTCAACACGTGATCGAGGATGGTGCCCCCCCCGCCGGTCGTGCCGTGCAGGTTCCAGTAGGTGTGCTGAGACAGATTCAGCGGCGTGGCCTTGTCGGTCGTGGCCTCATAGTCCACGACCAGCTCATCCCGCGGCGTGAGGGTGTAGGTCACCCGCGTCACGAGCGT
>QHUE01000278.1 GCA_003221825.1 Gemmatimonadota bacterium | reverse complement strand
AACCGATCGTGCCCGACGCGAGTGTCCTCTCGGGCGCCGCGTTCGCTTTCGAGCAGTGGAGCCCCGGATCGGGGCGCTGGACGCTCCTGGCGGGGCTGCGCGGGGACACACGGCGTCTGAGCGCCGAGCGCGATGATTCACTCGGCGTCGTTGCGCAGGATCGGTCCGCCCACGCGTGGTCCGGCAACGCCGGCGGCGTCTTCACGCCGGTCGCCGGTTTCGCGTTGAGCCTGAATATCGGCCGAGCCTGGCGGGCCCCTACGCTGTTCGAGCTGTTCGCGAACGGGCCGCACATCGGTGAGGCGCGCTACGAGCTGGGCGATTCGACGATGCGGCCGGAGGCGAGCCGCGGTGTGGACCTCGGCGTGCGCTGGAGTGGCCGCCGGGCGCGGCTGGAATTGGCCGCGTACCACAACCGCTTGTCCGGCTACATCTACATCACGCCGACCGCGGTGTTCATCGATTCGCTGCGCGTCTACCAATACGGCCAGTCCGAAGCGGAGATGCTCGGCGGAGAGGCATTGCTCGAAGTGGAGATCGGGCGCGGCCTCGTGGCGCGCGGCAGAGTGGAAGGGGTGCGGGGCACCAACCTCACGTCACACGAGCCGCTGCCGCTGCTGCCGCCCGTGCGTGCGGCGGTGGGGTTCGGTTGGCGGGATCGCTTCAGCGTGGACGTCGATGCGTACGCCCGTCCCAAACGGCTCAACCCGCTCGACATTCCGACCGCCGGGTACACGCTGCTCCATTTTGGCGGCGGGACCGACGTCCGGCTGTTCGGCCGCGCGATGCGGATCGACATTTCGCTGCGCAACGCGCTCAACCAGCGCTACAAGAGCTTCCTGAGCCGGTACAAGGAGTTTGCGTTCGACCCCGGACGGAATCTGATCGTCCGCCTGTCGAGCGGATTCGTGGACTAGGCCGGTACGCCGGCCGCGGTCGTCGCGGCGTCGAGAATCGACCAGATCCGATCCACCCACTCGCGGTGCTCCGGCTTCATCAAGACGGAGCGCAGGCAGACGATCGTGTCGCCGTCGCGTTCCATGTCTTGTACGTCGATCAATTGCACGGGCAGGGTGACGATCGCGAGATGCAGCTGGCGCTGGGCGGCTTCGGCAAAAACGCGCTGCGAGAGGGCGGACGCCTGGCTGATTCGCCGGGCGCGAGGCGCCCAGACGAGGATGTCGAGCTCCGGCGCCGAGCCGCTCACGAACCGCCCGTCCCGACGCACGCGCTCGTAGAGATCCAATGCGGCTGCCCGGCCGCTCGCCAGCCCCTTCGCGAATTCGCCGTCCGGAACCAAGGGAAACAGCCGCTGCGTCGCCCAGAGCGCCACGGCCGCGGCGCCTGGGCGCGAGCACTCGAGGGAGATCTCCCCGAGATGCATGTCGGTCGACGTGAAATAGGTGTACGGCGAGTCGTGGCGGTAGAGTCGGCCCACGGCCGGATCGCGGAACAACACGCAGCCGCATCCGTACGGCTGCAGTCCATGCTTGTGCGGATCAATCACCACGGACGCCGCCGCGGCGATCCGGTCAAACGCGCGGCGCGTCTCCGCGGCGAGATCCTTGACGAGCAGGAAGTAGCCGCCGTACGCGGCGTCGGCGTGGATGCGGAAATCGAAGCGGTCGCGTAACTCGACGATCGCATCGAGCGGGTCCACGGCGCCCGTCGCCGTCGTCCCCAGCGTCGCGACGACGGTGCCGACGCCACCCGCGGCCAGGCGCCGCTCGAGTGCCCGCACGTCCATCCGGCCCCACCGGTCACAGGGAATCGTCTCGAACGGCAGGCCGAGCACGCCCGCGATCCGCTGATGGGTGTAGTGCGCCTGCGTCGATGCGAGAACCGCCTTGCCGGGATGGAGCTGCCCCGCGACCCACAGCGCCTCGAGGTTCGCCATGGTGCCGCCGCTGCACAGGTGGCCGAGGTGCGTGTCCCAGCCGATCATCTTGGCCAGCGCGGCTACAGCTTCTTTCTCCATCGCGGAGCTGGCGCGGCCGCCGTCGAGCGCGTGGTTGTTGGGATTGATCTTGAGGGCCATTTCATACGCGCGGCGCGCCACGTCGTGAGGTGGCTTGAGCATCTGGCCCGCGTACAGCGGATCGCCGTATGGGTAGTTGTCCCTGAGGCGCTCCGCGACTTCCTTCAGGACTGCTTCAAGATTGTCCTTCAAATGCCCTCAAATACATGCGATCCCAGGCCGCCGGAATGCTCTCGCGCGGCGAGTAGGGGCCCGGCGCGTAGACCCGCGAGCTGATGCCGAGCTGGCTCTGCTCGCAGATGTGCCAGTCCTGCCGGTTGGTGCGATCCCAGAACTCCTCGGCATCCTGGATGTTGTAACCCGCCGCGGCCGGCGCGTCCGGATGGACCATCCATTCGCACACCACGCGCGACTGTGTGACCGCCACCGGCCACACGGTATAAAAGACCGCGTAGTCGGGATGCAGGCTCAGCATCATCGTCGGGAACAGCGCATAGTAGAAAGCGCGGTGCTGATCCTGCGGCGTCAGTGTGCCCAGCGGCAGGGCGCACGCCCGGCCCGTCATCGTCGCGCTTTCGTTCGGCGCCTTGATTTCCATGTAGCCGCCGAGGAACGGTCCCTCGATCAAGTCGTTCGCGCCGCTGGTGTAAGGGAGCTTGGTCGAGAGCTCTGGGTGAATCGTCGGGCAATGCAGGCATTCGTTGTAGCGAGGTTGACGAACAGGAACCCCGCCCATTCCGCGAGCGCCACCGTGTGCAGCGGATATGACTTCTTTTCGAAGCCTTCCACCTCGTTCATGTGCGGCGCGCCGATCAAGCGGCCGTCGAGCGCGTAGGTCCAGGCGTGATAGGGGCACTGGATCGTCTCCGACAGATGTCCCGTCGGGGCTTCGCACAACCGCGTGCCGCGGTGGCGGCAGACGTTGTAGTAGGCGCGCCGCTCACCCGATTGGTCGCGCAGCACGATTATGCTCTCGCCGGCGATCTGGACGACGAAGTAATCGCCGGGCGTCGCGAGCGTGGCATCTCGGCCAATGCAGATCCAATGGCGCGCAAAGATGCGCTCCTGCTCCTCAGCGAACACCTCCGGCGCCGTGTAGTAGCGGCCCGGCAGTGTGCGTGCGCCCTGGCGATAGCTCTCGACGGTCTTGAGAAAACTCATGGGATCTCGCGCGCCGCGTTCCGCCCGGCGGCTCCAGGAATCCCGCCGCCCGGATGGGTGCCCGAGCCGCACAGAAACAGCCCTGCGATCGGCGTGCGGTAGCGGCTCCAACCAGGGACGGGTCGCATGAAGAGAATTTGGTCGAGAGTGAGCTCGCCATGGTAGAGGTGCCCCTCGGTCGCGCCGCGCTGGATCTCGTCCTCGTCGGGGGATTGCAGCCTCACCTGGCCGGGCTGGGCGCTCAATAGCTGCGCGACTTTTTGCTGCAGCGCCTGATGGCGCTGGACGTTCGCCGTCCCGTCGGTGTAGGGCACGTACTGCACGTGCAGCTCCAGGCGGTTCCCATCGGTGCGCTGGACCTCGACGTATGGGGCCGCCGAATCCCGGCCGTACTTGGCGTCGTCGTACGCTCGCTCCAGGTACTCGAGCGACGGCGCGACGCAGAGATTCGCATAGCTGGGCGCGCCGTCGAGGGTGAGCGTCCCGCGCGCGACGACACCGCGGGCCTTGATGTTATCCACGGCGCGCGCGAATTCGGGGTCAAGCTCGATGGCGACCGGGTCCAGCGTGGCGCGTGGATCGGCGCTCGACACCACGAGCGGGGCAAGAATCGTATCACCACTCTTGTCGAGCACCACACCACTTGCCCGGCCATTCTTGGCGAGAACGGTCGCGCGATTGCCGCGACGCACCTCGACCCGCTTCATCCCCTCCAGCGTCTGCGTGACGTTGGAGCGCGGCGGCCGGAACACTCCGGCCGGACTGCCGGCGAGATGGTGAAGGAAATTGAACGCCGTGCCGCCCGAGCGCGGCCCCTGCTTCAAATGCCAGACGCCGAGCGCGCCGAGGAGCCCCTTCAGCACGTCGCTCTCGAACCAGTCGTCCAGCAGCTCGGCGATCGACATCGGCAGGATGCGCGCGAGATCGATGACGGTCTGCTTGCCGAGGCGGCGGACGTACAGGCCGAGCCCGGCGATGCGGGCCAGCTCGCGGGCGTTGTGCGACTCGATATCCGGCGGCGGCACGAGATACAGGCGCTCCAGCACGCCGGCGAGCGTGCGCATCCGCTTGCAGAACTCCGGCCACTGCGCCGCGTCGGCTGGACTGATCCGGCCGATCGCCTCGGCTGATCGCCCGATATCGCGCGACAGCTCGAGCGTGCCCCCCGCGGGGAGCGGTGCCGTAATCCACGGATCGGGTTCTTCGATCCGCAGGCCGCCACCCGACAAGCCCAGGTCACGGATGATCGCGTTGGGGACCCATCCGATATCGGCTGAAGGGTCGGGCGCATGGCGCTGCTCGACGACGAGGACCCGCTTTCCCGCCCGCGCGAGATAGTGCGCCGTCACGAGGCCGTTGGCTCCCGCGCCGATCACGATCGCGTCGTAATTCACGTGCCGTCCTTCAGGATGCGCATCGCCGCGAGACGTCCCGACGCGCCCATGATGCCGCCACCCGGATGCGTCCCCGAGCCGCACTGATAGAAGCCGCGCACCGGCGTCGCGAACTTCGCCCATCCCGGCGCGGGACGGAGGAAGAACAGCTGATGCAGCGCCAGCTCACCCGCGAAGATGTTGCCCTCGGAGAGGCCGGTGATCCGCTCGATATCGAGGGGCGTGATCACTTGCCGATGCAGGATGTGCGATGTGAAACCGGGTGCGAAGCTCTCGACCGTATTCACCACCGCGTCGCCGAAGGCCTCGCGCTTCGCGTCGGTCCAGCCGCCGTTCAGGTTGTAGGGCGCATACTGCACGAAGATGGACATGACGTGCTTGCCGGGCGGCGCCATGCCGGGATCGATCATGGAGGGGAACACGATGTCCATGTACGGCCGGCGCGAGAACTCACCGTACTTGGCGTCGTCATACGCGCGCTCGACGTACTCGAGGCTGGGACTGATCGAAAACGCGCCGCGGTGCTGGCGGCCGACTCCCGGCATGCACGTGAAACTGGGTAGCGCATCGAGCGCGAGGTTCACCTTGCCTGACGAGCCGCGGAATTTGAAACGCTTGATGTCCGAGACGAAATCGGACGGGAGCTGATCGGATTCGAGCAGCTGCAGGAACGTGCGCCGGGGGTCGAGACTCGACACAACGGTTTTCGCGTGCAGCTCATCGCCATTTTCCAGCACGACGCCAGTGGCGCGGCCGTTACGCACGAGGACCTTCGAAACGCCAGCATCGCACCTGATCTCAGCCCCGAACGAGCGGCCGGCGGACGCGATGGCTTCGCTCACCGCGCCCGTGCCCCCTTTCGCAAACCCCCAGGCCCTGAAAACGCCGTCCAGCTCGCCCATGTAATGATGAAGGAGCACGTACGCCGTCCCTGGAGAGCGAGGCCCCAGGAACGTGCCGATGATGCCGCTCGCGGACTTCGTGAGAATCGGCTTCACCGCCTGCGCCATGAAGTGCATCAAGCGGCCGTACTCGTCGTACGCCTCGGCATCGCGCGGCGAGTGGCGGTAG
The DNA here is from genome assembly GCA_003221825.1 of Gemmatimonadota bacterium. Classification (GTDB taxonomy): domain Bacteria; phylum Gemmatimonadota; class Gemmatimonadetes; order Gemmatimonadales; family GWC2-71-9; genus 20CM-2-65-7. The sequence continues at coordinate 2,941 of QHUE01000278.1, read as the reverse complement.
AGCTCGCGCCGCGTTTCGTCGTGATCGCCCCAGGCGGCGAGGTAATCGCCGTTCTCCATCGGTGTGACGGTGCTTTCGAGGGGCAGGATGTGCAGCCCATGTCTGGGCAGTTCGAGATCGCGAATGATTTCCGGGCGCAGCAGGCTCACGACATAGGAGAACATCGAGAACTTGAAACCGGGAAAGATCTCTTCGGTCACGGCGGCACCGCCGACGTGGGGCCGGCGCTCGAGAACGAGCACCGACTTGTTCGCGCGCGCGAGATACGCCGCGGTCACGAGCCCGTTGTGGCCGCCTCCGATGACGATCGCGTCGTAGTGCGTCATGCCCGCTTGCGCTCGGGGTTGAAGAACGGCAATGGGGTCACGTGCGCCTTGGCCTGCTTACGCCGGTGCTCCACCGTCACTTCCATGCGCACTTCGGTGCCCGGCTTCGCATGCTCCGCGCCGAGGTGCGCCAGCGCCATGTAGCGCTTCAGCAGCGGCGACCAGCCGCCGCTCGTCGCATAGCCCAGCTGGGTGCGGCCGCCGGGGTCGTAAATCGGGACGCTCGTCCGCCACGCCTGGCTGGGCAGCCGCGGCGGCAAGCCGACATCGGCGTACAGTTGCTCCAGCGAGTCCCAGTCGACGGTGAGGCCGGTGAATTGCCACGCCGGGCCGCGCGTGCGCTCGGCGTCGAGCGCCGCCTGCCCGTTGTAGCGCTCCTTATCGGTCGCGACGGTCCATCCAAGGCCCAATTCGAGCGGCGACGATTTCTGCGCCTCGATCAGCGCGTGCCGCGACGAGAAGTAGTCGACCTCGATCAGGAGCAGTCCGGCTTCGATGCGCGCCACGTCGAGCGCCAGCATTCCCGCCGGCGTGATGCCGTACGGTGTCCCCGTTTCGACGATCGCGTCCCACAGCGGCACCGCCTGGCCGGCGTCGACCTAGACCTCGTATCCGAGGTCGCCGGTGTAGCCGGTGCGTGAGATGGTCACCGGGACACCGCGAATCTTGGCGCTGGTCAGCCGGAAGTACTTCAGCCCGCTGAGATCACGCTCGGCGGCGATCTGGAGAATCTCGCGGGAGCTGGGTCCTTGCAGTGACACGGCGGCGGTGCTCTCGGAGACGTCCTGAATCGTCACCTCGAGACCCGATGCGTTCAGATGCAGCCAGCGCAGGGTCGGGTCTGCGGACGTCATGCGGAACGTCTGCTCGCCGAGGACGGAGATGGTGCCGTCGTCGATCTGCTTGCCTTCGTTGTCGCACCACGGGGTGTACAGCACCTGCCCGACCTTCGCCTTCCCGATGTTGCGCGTCACGACATGATCGAGCAGCCGCGCGGCGCCCTTGCCGGTGACGAGGTACTTGTAGAGCGGCGACACGTCGAAGAGTGCCGCGGCGTTGCGGATCGCGTGGTACTCGCGATCGTGCGACAGCTCGTAGGAGCTGGCGACGACGTAGCCGGCCCAGCGCCGCCAGGCCTGTCCCTCGGACAGCGGACCCGTACGGGGATGGAAGGGCGTAGTCCGCAAACTCATGTCGCCGTCGGGGTTTCGGCGGGTGCGAAGACGACGAGAACCTGCAGCTCGGCAGTGATGGAATGGAAGTGATGCGGGACGCCCGCCGGCACAAACACCGCAGAGCCGGGCCCCACCGGATGATCTTCGGCCCCCGCGCGAATCGTCCCCCGGCCGCCCACGACGTAGTACAGCTCGTCCTCGTGGTGCGGGACCTGTGGATCCGCCTCGCCGGGCTGCAGCGCGTACAATCCGGCCGACATCGCGGGCACGCGAATCAGCTCGAAATAGTTGTGGCCGGCGGGACGATCCGCGAACAGCTGGGGGAGCTCGAAGTTCTCCATGGTCGGGCGCGAAATCTCACTTCGCTGCGCGTTTCGTGCAAATTGTTCGGGCGATGCGGCTGCACCTCGTCGAGATCCACGACCTGGCGTCGTGTCCGCCGTCGCTCCGCGACGCGCTGACCGACTTTCTCGCGTTTACCGAGAAGGTCGCGGGCGCCTATGACCCGGTCGGCCCGCTGCTGCGTCAAGCGGTCGAGCGCACGAAAGCACGCCGGATCGTGGACCTTTGCTCGGGTGCCGGCGGTCCCTGGGCGCGGCTCGGCGCTCAAGTCCCCGTGCCCGTGCTGTTCACGGATCTATACCCGCACGGGGAAAACGTAATCCCTGCAGACGCACGGGCCGTACCGGAAGGGCTCGACGGATTCCGCACCATCTTCACGGCGTTCCATCACTTCCGCCCTGCGGAGGCACGAGCCATCCTCGCGGATGCCGTGCATCGAGGGCAGGGCATCGGGGTGTTCGAGATCGCGCGCCGGGCTCCGCTCGAAATCGCGGTCGTGGCCCTCACCTGGCTGGGCACGCTCGTATCCGTGCCGTTCATTCGCCCCTGGCGCTGGTCGCGGCTGGTGTGGACCTACCTGCCGCCTGTCTTGCCGCTCGTGGGGACATTTGACGGCGTCGTCTCCTGCCTCCGCACCTATTCTCAGGCCGAACTAGCGGAACTGGTGCGCGGACTCGACACATACGACTGGGAAATCGGGGATTTTCGGGGCCGGTGGTCACCGCTGCGGGGGAGTTACTTGATCGGCGTTCCCAAGCTTTCTTAGAGACATCCTTCAATCCGCCCGTCCGCGGAGGCACTATGCGTTCCGTGATTCTGGCCGCACTGCTCGTCGTTCCATCGGTAGTCTCGAGTCAAGAAACCGCATCCGATACGCTGCTCACCGTAAACCACTATCTCGACTGGGAACAGGTCGCCGATCCGCAGGTCTCGCCCAACGGTGCGCAGATCGTCTACACGCGCCGCTGGGTGAACAAGCTCGAGGACCGCTGGGATTCCGGGCTGTGGATCATGAATGCCGACGGCTCGCGCAACCGCTTCCTGGTGAAGGGTTCGAACGCGCGCTGGTCGCCTGATGGCACGCGCATCGCCTATTTC
>QHUE01000277.1 GCA_003221825.1 Gemmatimonadota bacterium | reverse complement strand
GGAGGCGGTCGGCCGGCACACACGGGATCTGATCTGGCCTGATCCAAGCGCGCAAGACGTCTACGCGGAAAAGCTCAAAGCCGAGGGGCGTCTCCAATCCGAAGAGGTCGTGCTCCGCACCAAAACGGGCGCGACCGTGCTGGCGCTGATCTCCGCGGAGCTGATCGAGCTCGGCGGCCGCACCTATGTCCTCACCAACGTCCTCGACATCACCGAGCGGAAAAAGGCCCTCGCCGCGCTGCAGGAAAGCGAGCAGCGCTTCCGGCGGCTCGTGCAAGACATGAGCATCGGCGTGGCGCTGCTCGATTCCGACGGCCGAGTGCTGCATGCCAACCCTGCGGCGCGCGAAATCCTGGCTATGACCGACGCCGAGGTGAACGATCCGCTGTTCTGGCAGCGTGGCCTGTTTGGCCTCAAAGAGGACGGGACGCCCTACGCGAACGAAGAGCGCCCCATTCTGAAGGCGGTACGCACTGGAACAACGCTGCGGAATTTCCTGGTTGGCGTCCCCGCGCGGGGCCGCCCTGAACCGCGGTGGGCACTCGCCAACGTCGATCCGCAGCGGGACCCCGACGGGACGATCCGCAACTTTATCGTCTGGTTCTCCGATATCACCGAGCAGCGCAAGGCCGACCAGCAGCTGCGCCTGCTCGCCCAAGCCGTGAAGAGCACCTCCGAGATGATCGGCATCACCGACTTGGGGGGCCACTTCACATTCGTGAACCGCGCGTTCCTCGAGAAGACCGGATATACCGAAGAAGAGATTATCGGTAAGCAGGCCGCAGTGCTCGATTCGCCGCGCAACGCCAAAGGGTTGCGCGATACCGTTCGTGCCGGCACCGAGCGTGGAGGGTGGAGCGGCGAGCTCTACACACGGCGCAAGGACGGCACAGATTTCATTACGGCACTGACCACGGCGCTGGTGAAGAATCCCGACGGCAAAGTCATCGGCCTGATGGGCGTGTCGACCGACATCACGGAACGCAAGCGTGCCGCGCAGGCGCTCCGCGAGAGCGAGGAGCGCTACCGCAGTCTCGTCGAAGCAAGTCCGGATGCGATTACCGTCGTCCAGGATCGGCGGGTGCGCTTCGCCAACCCCGCCGCCTTCGAGCTGATGGGTGTGCGGACCGCAGATGATCTCGTCGGCCATTTGGCGCTCGATTTCGTGGCCGAGCAGTCGTATGACAGGGCCGCTTTCCGCCTCGAGGCGATCCTCGACGGCATGCGGGATACCGTCGAGGAGATCCGCATACGACGGGTGGATGGGTCCGTCATCGACGTCGAGGCGATCGGCATCCTCATCCAGTACCAGGGTCGTCCCGCGGCGCTGGTGATCCATCGCAATATCACGGCGCGGAAGCAGGCCGAGCATCAGCTGCGTCTCTTGGCGCAGGCCGTCAAGAGCACGACCGAGTCGATCAGCATCACCGATGTGGAGGGCTATTTCACCTTCGTGAATTCCGGCTTCGCGGCCACCTGCGGGTACACGGAAGCGGAGCTCGTCGGACAGCATGTCTCCATGATCGACTCGCCCCGGAACCCGAAAGAGTTACAGGATGACGTCCGCACCGCGACTATGGAGCGTGGCACCTGGAGCGGCGAGCTCTACAATCGCCGCAAGAACGGCACCGATTTCCTGATCAGTCTCACGACCGCGCAGGTCAAGGACAACGACGGGCGGGTGATCGCGCTCATGGGCGTCTCAAGCGATATCACCGAGCGCAAGCAACTGCAGGACTCGCTGCGCCGCGCGGAAACGATGTCCGCGCTCGGATCGGTCGTCGCGGGCGTCGCCCACGAGGTGCGCAATCCGCTGTTCGGCATCTCGGCGACCGTCGACGCATTCCATGCGCGGTTCGGCGAGCAGCCTGGCTACGAGCGCTATGCCAAGACGCTGCGGCAGGAGGTCAGCCGGCTGACCAAGCTGATGCAGGACCTGCTCGAGTACGGAAAACCGCAGCGGCTCGACGTCACCCGCGGGGCCATCGCGCCGGTCGTGCGGCGCGCGGTGGCGGCCTGCACCGCCCTGGCGGAGAGCAGCGGCGTGTGGATTCGTGAAGAGCTGGCGGACGACCTGCCACCCATCCCCATGGATCAGAGCCGCATGCAACAGGTCTTCCAGACTCTGCTCGACAACGCGATCCAGCATTCGGCGCGCGGCAAGAGTGTCACGATCACCGCGAGCCGCACGGGCAACGGCGCCGCAGAGATGGTGGAAATCACCTTCACCGACGAGGGGACAGGGTTCCGCACGGAAGACCTGCCCCGCCTCTTCGAGCCGTTCTTCACACGGCGGCGCGGCGGGACCGGCCTCGGCTTGTCGATCGTACAACGGATCCTGGAGCAGCATGACGGCGAGATCGTCGCCCGCAACGGGGCGACGGGCGGCGCCGTGATGACGGTACGCCTGCCACTCGCCCGAGCTACGGCGTCGGAGCCGGCTCGTGTCTAAGAGCAAGATCCTCATCGTCGACGACGAGGAGCGCATCCGCTTCGCCGTACACGATTTCTTCGAGCTGCAGGATTACGAGGTCGTGGAAGCCGATACCTGCGCCACCGCGGAGAGCGCGGTCCGGGACGCGCGGCCCGACGCCGTCGTGCTCGACTACGGCTTGCCCGACGGCAACGCGCTGGACCTGCTGCCGCGATTGAAAGCCATCGAGCCGGACCTGCCGGTGGTCATCCTGACCGGACAGGGGACGATCGAGCTCGCGGTGCGCGCCATCAAAGAGGGCGCGGACCACTTCCTGATCAAACCGGTCGAGCTGCCGGCGCTGCTAATCCTGCTGCGGCGCATGCTGGAGCGGGAACGGACGCATCGCCGCGAGCTTGCCAACCAGGCGAGCCGGGACCGGCGCCGCGAGGTCGACCCGTTCCAGGGCAGCGGGGGGGGGCCCACGATGCGGCGCCTCGGCGAACAGGCAGCCAAGATGGCCGACGCTGACAGTCCGGTGCTCATCCTCGGTGAGACCGGATCGGGAAAGGGCGTGGTGGCGCGCTGGCTTCACCGGCACTCGCGGCGTGCGAACGAGGCGTTCGTGGACTTGAACTGCGCTGGCCTGGCGCGGGAGCTGCTCGAATCCGAGTTGTTCGGCTACGCCAAGGGCGCGTTCACCGGTGCCGCCACGAACAAACTCGGCCTGTTCGAGGTGGCGCATCGCGGCACCGTATTCCTGGACGAAATCGGCGACGTCGATCCACTCGTCCAGCCGAA
>QHUE01000276.1 GCA_003221825.1 Gemmatimonadota bacterium | reverse complement strand
CCGCAAGGAGGCGAGCTCTCCGCGGTGACTTTATCTGATGGCGGTTCGCTGACGGCCGATCGCTTCGTCTTTGCCTGCGGGCCGTGGCTTGGCTCGCTCTTCCCCGATGTGATTGGTGAGCGGGTGAAACCAACCCGGCAGGAAGTCTTCTTCTTCGGGACGCCGCCGGGCGATCGGCGCTTCACCGAGGAGGCGCTGCCCGTCTGGGCGGACCATGGTACGCGGTTTATGTACGGCATTCCCGGCAACGAGTGGCGCGGCTTCAAAGTCGCCGACGATACCAGAGGACTTGTCATCGACCCGACTACCGAGTCCCGAGTCCCGAGTCCCGAAGCGCTGCAAACGGCGCGCGATTACCTCGCCTATCGGTTCCCCGGGCTGAAGGGCGCCCCGCTGCTCGAATCGCGCGTCTGCCAGTACGAGCAATCGCCTGACGAACATTTCATCATCGATCGGCACCCGCAGGCCGCGAACGCGTGGGTCGTGGGGGGAGGATCAGGGCACGGCTTCAAACACGGCCCCGCCGTGGGTGAGCTGGTCGCCCGACTGGTGTTGAGCGGAGCGGCGTCCGATGAGCAATTCCGGCTCTCTCGCTTCGCTCACTAGCGACTTCGAGCGCTTCAAGCGAGAGCTGCCGCGCGATTTTCCCGCGCACGTCCGCGACGTCTATCGCATCAACCTGGCCGCCCGCTATCTCGACCACCCCCTGCCACACCCCATTGGCAAAGGGTCGGGCCAGTTGTCGCTGAACATCGGGCAGCTCGAAACCGACGCGGACGCCGGACTCGCGTTCGCGGTGCTGAAGACGGTGATAGCGCAGGACGCCGCCGGCGATCAGTCGATGGCGGCCTGGGCGATTCACGAGTCGAAAATGAATGTCGAACGGCGCGGCGCCGGGTGGACCGTGACCTGGAAGGGCAGGGGCTGGGATCGCTCGTTCGCTGATTATCTTGCCCTGGTAAGCGCCGGATGGGATCTCACTCGCGATGGTCAGCTGTTGACGGTTCCTTCCGTGAAGTACCATCTGCCGCGGCTGGACGAGCCGTTTCGCGACGCGGAATACGCGTTTACGACGAGTGCACTCGCCAAGGCCTGGGGGGAGTCCCCGTTGCTGCTCGAGAAGGACTTTTCGCCGACGCTCGCGGGCGATCCCCTGGCAGACGAGAAGCCGCAGATCCTGCGGTGGCTGCGCGAGGTCCCGCAGCGCATTCGCGCCCACGCCGATGTGCGCCTGGCGATGAAGCTGATGAATGCCCGCTTCGACGATGACTTTCAGCGTGACATGATGAACGCGGCGAGCGGCGCCGACGCGCTCGTGGTGTTCAATCGATTGTTCGACGCAAGCGCGGGTGTTGCGTACGGAGGACCAGACTTGAGCGATCGCAATCTGCGCGTGTTGGACGCTTACCGTGCCCTACCGTCCCTTACCGTCCCTTACCGTCCGCTTTCAGGTACCGGCAACATCCACTCCGGTCGTATGATCGTCGAATACGCCATCCGCGGCTGTTCTTCCGTGCAGCTCCACACCTTGTTTCAGCTGCCACTCGAAGAGTACTCCGCGACCGACGGCTCGCGGACGCAACGGGCTTTGCATGTCTTGATCTTCGATCCGCGCGATGGGCTGATTGCCGCGATGCTGGAGCGCGAAGCCGCTGGCCTGCTGGACCGTCGCGGCGGCGAGCTGCACTTCCTCGATCTTCTACCCGATGCGTATCGCCCGCGCTGAGCTGTTCGAGCTCACACTCCCACTCGTCGAGCCGTTCGTGATCTCGGGCGGCACTATACCCTCACGACGGTCGCTGATCGTCGTCCTGCACGACGACGCCGGCCACGTCGGCTATGGCGAGTGCCCGCCGTTTGAGCTCCCGTTCTATTCAGAAGAGACGCTCGCAGGCGCTCGCGACGTGATCGAGCGCGTTCTGCTCCCGAGGGTCGCCGGCCGCGATTTCGACGGCGCGCTCCCGGAGGCGGTCGATGCGGCGCTGCGCGACGGCGTGCGCGGCAACTGGTTCGCGCGCGCGGCCGTCGAGACGGCCGCGTGGGATCTCGAAGCGCACGGGCGCGCGACCGGTCTCGCGGCGTTGCTCGGCGAGCGACTGGGTGCGAAACCCGCGAGCGCCGTTGACTGTGGCGTTGCGCTCGGGATTCCGCCGGAGCGGCGCGGCGACATCCTGACGAAGTGGGTCTACGAGGCGGTGCAGCGCGGTTACCGCCGCGTGAAGATCAAGGTGGCGCCCGGCTGGGATGCAGCAGCGGTGACAGCGGCCCGCGCCGGCATGGCGGGGACGTCGTTGCCGTTGACCGTGGATGCCAATGGCGCGTACGAGTGGCCGCGCGACGAGACGGCACTCCGGGCACTCGACGCCGCCGGCCTGCTCTACATCGAACAGCCACTCCACCCCGACGAGCTCGTTGGCCACGCGCGCCTCGCCGAGACGCTGCGCACGCCGGTTTGTCTGGACGAGACGCTGCGCGACGCGCGCGCGGCCAGGCAGATCATGGCGCTGCAGGGGCCCAAAGTCTGGAATATCAAGGTGCATCGTGTCGGCGGCCTCACGGAGGTCTGCCGTCCTGTGGGCGGCTGCTCGATCCGGGCCGATTTCGCCTCTTGACCACGCCTGTAGTATTGGGGCGCCATGAACAAGCCAACGACTGACTACTGGGCCGCGCATCTGTACTTGAGCCCGCGCGAGCGGCCCAAGCCCGATCAGCCGGTGCGCGATCTCTCGCCCCGCGCCGCCCAGCGATTCAAGAAGGCCCGCGAAGAGCTGCGCGGCCTGCGGCACGTCACCGAGCAAGTCGTCTACCTCGGCACGACGTGGAAATGGGTCTGGATGTACGAAGTGGGCGGCCGCAAGCTCGGCTACCTGCACCCCATGCAGTCGGGCGTGAGCGGCACGTTCGTGTTGTCCGGGTTGGAGGAGCAGGAAATCAGCGCGACGAATGGATTACCCCGCGTCATCAAACAGGCGGTGCGCGACGGGACGCTGTTCGATGGCGTGCGCCACTGCTGGATGGAATTCGCCGACCTCGATGGCGTCCAGGCGTTTGTCGACGTCGTCCGATTAAAATACCAACTACTGGCGCGTCCGGAGTAGGGGGCACGCCAATGGCGTGCCCTTACTCCGGCCGCCGCCCTTGTGCCCAATTCGGGGCCATGCGTACATTCGTGAGCCCTCGGGCTGAAGCCGTCCCACACCGAAACCGAACCACTGAATAGCTAAGTAGAGGTCATCTGCGTTCAGCTGCGGTCGTGGTGTTGATCCTCGCCCTCCCGCCTGCGGCCCTCAACGGCCAACAGGCACAACCCGCTTCCTCGCGTTACCAGGCTCCCGTCCTCAGCGGCAGCGATACCAGTAAGCTGAAAGGGGCGCGGCAGCCGATCTTCTTCCGCCACGACATCCATGCCGGGCAGGACCAGATTCCGTGCATGTATTGCCACTATTCCGCGTCGATCTCGAGCGAGCCGGGGATCCCGTCGCTCCAGACGTGCATCGGCTGCCATCAGCTGATCGGGGGCTCCACGCCGTCACATCAAGCCGAGATCAAGAAGGTTCGTGACGCCTGGCGGGAACGAAAACCGCCGGAGTGGATTCGCGTCCACGCGCTGCCCGGGTTCGTGCGCTTCCCGCACATGCGTCACATCAAAGCACTCGGCACGGGGGCGTGCGTGACCTGCCACGGCGACGTCCAGAAGCAGGCGCAGGTATCGCAGGTATCGACGCTGCGCATGGGCTGGTGCGTCCGCTGCCACATGGCGCAGAAGCCGCCGGTAACCCGCGACTGCAGCGTGTGCCACTACTAACGTGACCGACTCCATCGATCGCCGGCGGTTTCTGAAGGTCCTCGGCGTCACGGGCGCCGGCGCGGCCGCCTTGTCGTCGTGCGGCATCGGGCCCGAGCCCACCGAGCGGCTGATCCCGTATTTGGTGCAGCCCGAAGATCAAATACCGGGTACCGCGACGTATTACGCCACGACGTGCCGGGAATGCGCGGCGGGGTGCGGCGTGCGCGTGCGGGTTCGGGAGGGACGGGCCGTCAAGCTCGAGGGCAATCCCGACTCACCGATCAATCGCGGGCGCCTGTGCGCGCGCGGCCAGGCGGCGCTCCAGGGGCTCTACAACCCCGATCGCGTAACGCACCCGCTGGTGCGGAACGCGAACGGCACCTTCGAAGACATCGATTGGGACGGCGCGATCCAGCGGCTCGTGGCGAAGGTGCGGGAGGCGCAGGGCGAGGGCATCGTGTTCCTGACCGGCGCCGAGCAATCGACGTTCGGCGATCTCGTCAATGAGTGGATGAAGCACATTGGCGGCCGGCACCTGAGCTACGAGCCATTCGGGTTCGAGGCGCTGCGTGCCGGCAACCGGATGGCCTTTGGCACCGCGACGCTCCCGTCCTTCGACTTCGCGAATGCGAAGTACCTGATGTCCTTCGGCGCCGACTTCCTGGACACCTGGCTCTCGCCGGTCGAGTTCCAGAACGGTTTCTCGCAGGCGCACGCGTTTGATGGCGGGCGGCCCGCCGCGATGGCCAAGTTCGTCTACGTCGGGCCGCGCCTGTCGCTCACCGGCATGAACGCCGACGAGTGGATCGCCGCGCGTCCCGGCACCGAAGGCACGCTGGCGTTAGCGATGGCGCAGGTGATCATGAGCCAGCACCTGGCCCGCGTGCCTGCCGATGCCAGCCGGCTCGTCAGCGTCCTGGCAGCACATAGTCCGCGCGCCGTGGCGCAGGCGATTGGGATCGACGAGGTCACGATCGTCCGCCTCGCGCGCGAGTTTGCGCGGTCGGGCGGCGGGCTCGCCGTTGCCGGCGGCATGGCGACGCAGGGCGCGAATGGCGCGGCAACCGTCGCCGCGGTGAACATCCTGAATTACGTCGTCGGGTCGGTCGGGTCGCTGGTGAAATTCGGCGCCGACCTCGCCATTGGTTCGACCAACACCTTCGCCGAGCTGGCAGCGCTCACGTCCGCCATGGCGGACGGCCAGGTCGCCCTGCTGCTCGTCCACGGCACGAACCCGGCGCACTCGCTGCCCGGCGCGTTCCAGCAGGCGCTCGGCAAGGTGGCATACAAGGTCAGCTTCTCGTCGTACATGGATGAGACCGCCGCTGCCTGCGACCTGATCCTGCCCGACCACCATCCGCTCGAGCAGTGGGGCGACAGCCGGCCGCGCGCCGGCGTCACGGCATTGCAGCAGCCGGTGGTGCAGCCGGTGTTCGACACGCGCCCGACCGGGGACGTCATCCTCGCTTGAAAGAACGAGCGGCGGCGCGGGCGCTGACGAGCAGACGGTCGTCGTGTTCCCGCACACAGCCTTGCACGATGGCCGCGGCGCCAACAAGCCGTGGCTGCAGGAGCTGCCTGATCCCGTCTCGAAGATCGCGTGGCACAGTTGGGTCGAGGTCCATCCTGACACGGCGGCGCGATGGGGGCTCGCGACGGGTGACTTCCTGCTGTTGAAGTCGCCGTTCGGCGGCCAGAAATTCCCGGCCTGGATCACGCGCTCGGTGCGCCCCGACGTCCTCGCCGTCCCGACGGGGCAGGGGCACACGGCGTACGGGCGCTACGCCAAGGACCGGTCCGCTAACGCGTTCGAGCTGCTCGGGACGCAGGCCACGGCGTACGGCGGCCGCAGCTTCATCGTCGGCGCGAGCGCCACCAAGACGGGCGAGCATCGCAAGATCGTCACGACCGAAGGCAGCCCGCGCGAGCGCGGCCGCGGCACCGTCGAGGTCCTCGGTCTCGCGCGCGCCAAGGCGCTGCATCCGGGCGACGCCCCGTTCCACCACGAAGACACGCCCGAATACGCCGCCAAATCGGTCGAATGGTGGGCGGAGCGTCAGCTCGAGAAGGCAGAGATCGGCAACTACAAGGGCGATCAGCCGCGCTGGGGGCTCGCGATCGATCTGTCGAAGTGCACGGGCTGTGCCGCCTGCGTCACCGCCTGTTACGCCGAAAACAACATCGCGACGGTCGGGGAAGAGCTGATGCAGCGCGGCCGCGAAATGTCGTGGATGCGGCTCGAGCGCTACTGGCTCACGGACGAACACGGCGAGCCGCAGGGCGCGGTCAATTCCCCGATGCTCTGCCAGCAGTGCGGCAACGCGCCGTGCGAGCCAGTGTGTCCCGTGTACGCCGCCTATCACACGCCGGATGGGCTGAACGGCCAGGTCTACAACCGCTGCGTCGGCACGCGCTATTGCTCCAACAACT
>QHUE01000236.1 GCA_003221825.1 Gemmatimonadota bacterium | reverse complement strand
AGTCGATGGGGACTACATCGACGACATGAAGGACCCGTGCGATATGCCTGGTTGTGTCTCACGGGATTGACGGTCGCTACTCCACCTGCCGTGGCTCAACTCTCCGCCCGCGCGGACGTATCCACCGGTGGGCGCTACGTGTGGCACGGGATCTCCCGAGCCGCGGGGCTCGTCGCGCAGCCCTCGGTGGCCGTCGGCTTCCGCATCCACAGCCTCTCGCTGGAGAGCGGCGCCGTCCTCCACTACGAACTCGACCACGTCTCGACAGGAGAGCTGTCCGAGACAGGCGCCGGTGGTCGGCACCTCGGCGAGGAAGACGTGTGGGGTCGGGCCTCGCTCATGGTCGGGCCCACACGCCTGGACGCCGGCGTCGTGCGGTACTTCTTCCGCGGCGACTCAGGCACCGGCGGCCTGGGCCCCGCACGCAACACGACGGAAGTGTACGCTGCGTACTCCGTCACGAGCAGCTACGTCAATCCATCACTGGAAGCCTGGTGGGACGTGGAGCGCGTGCGCGGAGCCTTTCTCCGCGCGGCGTTCGATCTCCCTGTCCTCGGTTGGCCCTTTCCACCGTACGCCTTCGCCTTCGTCCAGGGAGACCTTGGGCTGAACGTTGGACAGGGACCCAACGCTGCTCGACCTGGAGAGCTCGCGAACTTCGCCGACCGTGGCATTACACATGTCGGCCTCGGAATGGGGGCGGAAATGCGGGCGCTGCGGCTCTCGGGCATCGGCCTGGCGACTTTCGCCGTCGGGGTCCGGTCGCAGCTCAATCTCGATGATGCCACGCGGTTCAACGGCACGGGGCGAAATCGAGACTTCACCATCTGGCTGTGGACGGGCATCACGGTGGTCGTCGGTGGCGACGCGCGGGAACGGCGGTGAGCCTGCGCCGCGCGGTTCTACTTCCCGCCGCCGCTGTGCTGTTGGTGACCTGCGGTCCCACCCGTCTGCGCGTCCCTGGACCGCTGAGCCCCACACCGACACCTGGACCGGAGCCCCCGCTGCGGGCCGGGTTGGCCCGCGTGGACATCACGCCGCCGCCGGGCGTGGGGCTGGCGGGCAACGGCCCCGAGGGCGCCGAGGCACGAGGCTATCGCCTGCGCCTCTACGCGCGGGTGCTCGTGCTGGCGGACAGTGGCGGCAACCGCCTGGCCGTCGTCGTCGCCGACCTTCCCCTCAGCTCGGCCCTGTTGCACCGCCGAGTCGCCGAGCTGACGCGCCGGACAGACGGGATCGGCGCGGACCGGCTGGTGATCGCGGCGACGCACACGCATGCCGGCCCCGGGCATTTCTTTGAAGCGGCGGCGTACAACGACCAGGGAAGCTCAGTCGTGGGGTTCGATCCCGTGATGGTCGATTCACTCACGTCACGGATTGCGCGAGCAATTCACGCCGCGGTGGCCGACCTGCGTCCGGCGCGTGTCGCGTGGGGAAGTCGCGCCGTTTGGGGTGAGACGCGAATCCGCAGCCTTCCGGCGATGCTCCGGAACATTCCGCTGCCCACGGCGCCGACTGACGCGCCCGCCGGGCTGCCGCCCGAGTACGCTCTGGTGGATCCGGAGCTCGCCATGCTGCGGGTCGATCAGCGGGATCCCGCGAGCGGCGCTTTCCGCCCCGCCGGTGCCTTCAGCATTTTCGCGATGCACGGCACTGGCAACGCTCCATCGAATGACTTGCTCGACGCCGACATTCACGGCCTCGTCGAGCGGCGGTTGGAACGCCACATCGACCGAGACTTGAATCGGCTGCGCGACAGCGGTTTCGTGCCCCGCGCCGTGTACTTGTTCGCGAATGGGGCCGAAGGCGATGTGTCGCCGGCGTGGCCGCCGCAGAGCCGCTGCGACGTCCCCACACTCGCCACGCTGCCCGCGCTCGACGGCCCCTTCACGCGCACGCTCTGGCAATGGCGCCTTCCTACCGCCACGCACCTGGCTGCGTGCCAGCATGCGGCGCGGGACGCGGTCACCATCATCGGCAGGCATGTGGGTGACAGCGCGGTGGCGTTGTTCGATGCGCTCGGCGCCGCCCTGTCCGACCGGCTGGAGATGGGGCGGGCCTTCGCCACGTTGTCGCTCCGCGACAGCGCTCGGGCGCTCGGGATCTGCCCGGAGCCGGCAGTCGGCATGAGCACGCTGGCCGGCGCGGACGACGCCCACACCAGAGTGCAGGGGTGGAAACTGTTCGGCGTGTTCGACATCGGCATCGAGCAGGGTTCGCCCAATCCCGATGTGCCGGGGTGCCAGGCCCACAAACGCAAGCTCCTGGACGGATGGTTCGGTGACTTGCCCAACCGGTTGTCCGTGAGCGGGACGCTGCCGTCGTACGCGCAAGTCACCGTGCTGCGTTTGGGGAGTCACCTGATCGGCGCCGTACCGGCGGAGGTGACGACGATGGCGGGAAGCCGGATGCGCGCGCAGATGTTGGCGAGCGCCCGCGACGCAGGGTTGCTGGTCAATGCGGCGCTCATCCTTGGGCACGCCGACGGTTACATGGAATACGTCGCCACGGCCGAGGAATACACCGCTCAGTACTATGAAGGCGCCTCGACGCTCTACGGTCCGGGTGAGGCGGCGATGTTCGGGCGCACGCTGGCCCGCCTCACGGCATCGGTATCGGCCGGAGACAGTCTGCCGGCGGCGACAGCGCCACCGCTCGATCTCGTCGTCGGTCACAAGCGACGCGTCGTCCCACGCCAGTCGTCCACCCGAGTACCAGCGCCGCACATCGAGCGGGTCTGGTGCTCGGGCGATACGCTGTATGCATGGCTGCAGATCGGGGGGGCTGGGGAGTGGCCCGTGGCCACGGGTGACGTCGCCGCCCGGCCGCGCGTCGAGGTCGTCGACGACGACGCGACCCACGCGGTCGTGAGCTGGGACGACGATCCGGCACTGGAGCT
>QHUE01000097.1 GCA_003221825.1 Gemmatimonadota bacterium | reverse complement strand
CCAAGCCCAGCGCGATGACCGGACGAACGTGCCGCATGGTTTTATAGTAGTGGGGGCTTCAACGGCGCGCTACGTCGCTGGTGTTGCGGCGATGCAACGCTGCTAGCGGATCTACTTTTCGGTGCGAATTCTCCTGGTTTCCCGCTCGAGCGCGCGGACATCCTCGCGCATCCCGGCCAGGATCTCCCCCACGAACCCAAAGCCGAATAACACCACGCCGGAGATCACCAGCACCATGATCAGATCGAGGAGCGGCCGGAACCCGACGTGCGGGGGCCCGTAGCGCAGATAAAGCGCCACGATGCCCACGACCAGGCCGAGCGAGAACAGCATCGCCCCGATCACGCCAAAGAACAGCATCGGTTTGCGCGCGAAGCGGAGCTGGAACCAGACGGACATCAGATCGAGCACGCCGACGGGAATGCGGCTGACCCCAAATTTCGAGCTGCCCGCGCGACGCGGGTGGACCGGTACGGGCCGCTCGGCGAGCCGGAAGCCTTGCGAGGCAGCGATCACCACCATGAACCGGTGCCAGTCCGGACGCATCGGCACGACGTCCATGATTTCCCGCCGATATGCCTTCACCGAGTTCAAATCCTTGACGCGTACCCCGAACAGCCAGCGACACAGCGTGTTGTAAATCCCGGAGACGAGGCGCTTGTTGTACTGGCCTTGCTTCGTGCCGGTGACGACGTCCGCCTGCCCTTCCAGAATCGGACCGACCAGCGTCGGGATGTCGGACGGCAGGTACTGCAGATCGGCGGGGTAGTAGACCAGGATGCGGCCGCGGGCGAGGTCGGCCCCCGATTTCAGGGCATCGGCGATGCCCCGCTGTGTCCGATGGGTGACGACGCGCACGAACGGATGCTTGGCGGTGAGCTCCTCGAGCAGCCGCGCCGTGCCGTCGTGGCTGCCGTCGTTGATGATCACGAGCTCGCAGGCGTACGGCAGCGGCAGCAGCGCCTCGCGCGTGAGCCGCACGAGCTCGGCGAGGTTCTCGGCCTCGTCCTTCGCCGGCACGAGAACGCTGACGTCGGGCGCCGTCGAGTTCGTCGCGAGACTCATAGCCGCTTCCGCATCCGCGCGGGCAGGATGCCGAGCTGATCCCGGTACTTGGCGACGGTGCGGCGGGCAATTTTCACACCTTTGCGATCGAACATCTCCACGATCTGCTGATCCGTGAGCGGGTTCTTGGGCGGCTCGTCGTCGACCAGCTTCTGAATCTGCGACTTGATCGACCGCGCGCTGGCGTCTTCGCCGGTCGTGGTCGTGAGGCCGCTCGAGAAGAAGAACTTGAGCGGCAAGAGGCCGCGCGGCGTCTGCACGTATTTCTCGTTGGTCACGCGGCTCACCGTGCTCTCGTGCATGCTGATCACGTCGGCGACCTCGCGCAGCGTGAGCGGCTTGAGATGGTCGATGCCCTTCTCGAAAAACTCGCGCTGCCGGTCCACGATGAAGTTCATGACCTTGAGCATCGTTTGCCGGCGTTGCTCGATCGCCTGAATCATCCAATGCGCGCTGTTCAGGCGCTGATTGATGAATTCCTTGCTCTCGGCGTCGTACTTCTTCTTGTCGCGCGCGATCTCCTGATACGTCTTGGAAATGCGCAGCCGCGGCAGCCCGCTGTCGTTGAGGAAGACGAGGTACTTGTCGTCGATCTTATCGACGATCAGGTCCGGGATGATATAGGCGTCGTTGGCGGCCGAATGCTGTAACCCCGGCTTGGGATCGAGCCGCGCCAGCTCGTCGGCGGCGCGCTGCACCTCCTCGGGCGCCAGGCCAAACCGCTTGCCCAGATCGCTCCAGCGGTGGGCGATCAGATCGTCGAAGGCTTCCTTGACGAGCCGGTACACCAGCGTGTCGGTGCGCTTCTGGTTCTCGA
Source organism: Gemmatimonadota bacterium (assembly GCA_003221825.1). Lineage (GTDB taxonomy): Bacteria > Gemmatimonadota > Gemmatimonadetes > Gemmatimonadales > GWC2-71-9 > 20CM-2-65-7. The sequence goes on along the minus strand of QHUE01000097.1, from coordinate 13,294 downwards.
GCTGCAGCAACAAACACTCGCGCAGGTTGCGCGCGCCGATACCGGGCGGGTCGAGCTGCTGGATGACGTGCAGCATCGCTTCGACTTCCGCCATCGTGAACGCCGCCACGTTGAGATCGAGCTCCGACTCGGCTTCGTGCTCCTCGAGCAGCTGATTGGCGCCCTTGAGGATCTCGTCGAGGCTGTGTTGGAGATACCCGTCCTCGCCGATGTTGCCCAGGAACTCCTCGGCGAGCAGCTGCTGGCGCGGATTGAGGTCGAGCATCCGGGTCTGGTCGCGCAGATAGTCGATCAGGTCTTTGCCCTCGACCGTGACCGGCTCGACGTATTCCCGCGCGTCGCTGTAGCTGCCGCTCGGCACGCCGTGCTCGGTGCGGTCCTGCAGCAGAATGCTCTCCCAGTCGGGCTCGTCCTCGGCCTTGGCCTCTTTCTCGGGCTTGTTCTGCTGCTGGTCCGCGGCCGTCGCCTGGACCTCTTCCTCGGGCTCGATCATCTCGAGGAACGGGTTGCCGAGCAGCTCCTGCTTGAGGTGTTGCTCCAGGTCGAGCAGCGGCATGTACAGCAGGTCCATCGCCTGGTATAGGCGCGGATTGATGCGCAGATCCTGGCGCAGGCCGACGTGCTGATGCAGGCCGGTCTTCATGCCGCGGGAGACATGCGCGCGCGCAGGCGCGTCGTGAGCGTGGGACCGAGGTAGAGCGAGGCGACGCGATCATCGAAGACGAGCTGGCGCACCGTGCCGGCGACCTGGACGCGGCCCTCGAACATGATGTAGGCGCGGTCCACGATATCGAGCGTCTGTTCGACGTTGTGGTCGGTGATCAGCACGCCGATGCCGCGGTGGCGCAGCCCGGCGACGATCGTCTGGATGTCGTTGACGGCGATCGGGTCCACGCCGGCGAACGGCTCGTCGAGCAGCAGGAACTTCGGCTCGGTCACGAGGGCACGCGTGATCTCGAGCCGGCGGCGCTCGCCCCCCGACAGCTGATAGGCCTTCTGCCGGCGCAGATGCTTGATGGCGAGCTCGTCGAGCAGCGTTTCCAGCCGTCGCGCACGCTCTTGGGCGCCGATGTTCAAAGTTTCGAGGATCGCGAGGACGTTCTCCTCGACGGTCAGCTTCCGAAAGATCGACGGCTCTTGCGCCAGATAGCCGATCCCGGCGCGCGCCCGGAGATACATGGGCAGTGCCGTGATATCCCGGTGGTCGAGGGCGATCTTGCCCTCGTCGGGCCGGATCAGACCGGTGATCATGTAGAAGGACGTCGTCTTCCCCGCCCCGTTCGGGCCCAGGAGCCCGACGATCTCGCCCTGCGCGAGATCCAGCGACACGTCGTTCACGACGCGCCGCCCCTTGTACGCCTTCACGAGATCGTGCGCCTCGAGGCGGCTCCCGCCGCGCACGACCGGGTGCTCGCCGCTGACGGACTCGCTGCGGGCGACCGTATCTTCGGCGAGGAGGAGGAAGTGCTGTGCCGCCGCCGCCCGATCGGCGGGCATGCTGGTCCACACGTCGGGGGCGAAGGAAACCGGAACGTCGCCCCACAGCGCGCCCGCGGGCAGGCGGAGCACCTTCAGCATCCCGAGCCGCGGCAACACCGAGTTCGCGAGATAGGCGCGCGCGTCGTCCACCGAGAGGCTGCCCGAATCCGGCACCTCGCCCTTGGCGTGGGCGCGCAGTTTCAGGAATTCCTCGCGATACGCGACGGCGAGATCGCTGAATGACGCGCTGCCCTGGTCGTCGGCGATGCGCGCCAGCGCCCCGGCCGCCAATGCGAGCGACGAGTCGCGGAAGAGGTCCGAAAGGTGGTCGAGCCCGGTCACGGCGAGGCCGATGGTCGAGGTGCCCGAGGGGGGGGAGGTGCGGATGGCGCAGCGCGTTTCAGGCTGTCGGCTTCGACCGCCGGGCGCGGCTCCAGGTGCACACCGTCTGCCTTGCCGGCCACGACCACGCGATCGATCCGATCCTTCAGCATCGCGACCGTGATGCGAGACCCGCGAGAATAGTTGATGGAGGGACCGGCATTCGTCGTGTCGCGCTCATTGGGGTGGTGCGTCAGCGCCCGCGCCGGCGATCCCCGCGACACGAGCTCGTGCAGCCGGGAGCGCGGCCGGTGGGTGATCGAGTCCTGCTCCTGCACGAAGCGAATGGTGAGCGAGTCGCCGGTGATCCAGTCGGTCTCTTTGGCCGGGGTTGTGGAGTCGCGCTTGGCGGTGGAAAACGCGTTGCCGAAGCCCCGAGATTCGGTCAGCACCTCGCCGGGCGAGTCGATCGCCAGCGAGTCGGACTGAATCGTGTACAGCGCCGAGATCGCGTGGGGGCGGGTGGTGTCACCCCAGGCGAACGTCTGCTGCAGCAGTCGGTCGGCGATGCGGAGATCGATCGTGTCCGCCGTCAGCGTCCAGTCGGCGCCCGTCGCTTTGCCCTGGCCGAGCGCCTTCACTTGGCGGATGTCGCGCTGCGCCAGGCCGAGCTCGATCCGCGTCCCCACGAGCGTGTAGTTCTTGGCGACCTGCCCGGTGCGTGTCGCCGGGCTCGTTCTGCCGGTATTCGACGGTGGGGCGCTGGGTCGCGTACATCTCGACCGTGTCCCGCACACCCTTGGCGGCGCGCCAATACTTGAGATTGGGCCCGCGCAGCACCGACCCCGTGCGGCGGTTCACGGCCACGACGTTGTTGTGTGCTTCGAGCCGCTCGTCCCGCAGGAAGTAGGACGCAAAGCGCGCGTCCAGGGCCAGTCCCGTATCACGAATCGCCACGCGGCCGATCAGGTCCAGCCGGCCCAGCGCGGGGTAATGCGCAAAGCTGTCGGCGGAGATGGTGGTGCTGGTGCCGTCGCAATGCGCGAGCACGCCGCCGCCGCCGTGCACGGTTTTGGTCCCGTCGGCGTTGGGGATTTCCGCGTAGTGGCCCATGGAATCGACGGCCACCCGGCAGGGCCGGCCCGCCACCGTATCCGTCGTCGCGGGGACACCTTGCAGCAGCAAAACCGCGGCAATCACCGGCGTCATTGATTCGGGAGAATGAACTGGCCGCCGGTGCCGTGCGGCCGTTTGGCGGTGATTTTCTTGAAATCGGGATCGGAGGTGAACCCGTCGCCTTCGACGTGACGACCGGGCTCGTCCCAGACGAAGCTCTTGTCGGAGCTCACCTGGTTGTGCACCTGGTTGTAATCCATGACCTCGGTCTTCATCGTCGCGCCATCCTTGTCGCGGACGACGATGACGTTGCCGCGGGCTTCCATGTCGCCCGTGCGCCAGTGATGCGTCCCCTCGCGGGACGTCAGCGTCGAGGTCGCTTTCCCCGTCAGGTCATAGAACGTCACGTGCACGTTGCGCAATTCGGCGCGCTGCGAGTTCGAGAAGAAGTACGCGGTATCGGCCCGCACGCGCGCGCGCAGGACGCCAGACTCGGTGACGTAATGGCTCATGCCGAGCAGCACCTGGTCCGCGCTGTCGAGCACGGCCTGAGTTGCGGTGACTGGCGTGCCGTTCTTACATGCGAGAGGCGCAAGCAGGAGCAGGAGGCCGATGGTTATCGACAGGCTGAAGCCTGCGCTCGGCACTGCATTGCCCTTAAGGGCACTGCTTCGCCGAGCACACCCTTCAGGGTGTGAATTCATACTGCACCTGCTTTCATCAGATCATGCAGGTGTACGATCCCCACGACCTTCTTGTCACTATCGAGCACCGGCAGCGCCATGATCCCATGACGCTCCATCAGGCTCACGGCGGCGCTGGCCAACTCGTCCGCGGTCGTGGACTTGGGCGTCTTGGTCATGACCGCGCCGACCGGCATGTCGAGAAACTGGTCCGTGCGCTCCATCAGCCGCGTGAGATCACCCGCGGTGACGACGCCCGCGAGCGTCCCTTGCTCGACCACCACCACGGTGCCGCGCTTCCCGGCGAGCAACACCACGCATTCGCGCATCGGCCGCTGGGGCGCGAGCATGGGCAGATCCTGGGTCAGCATCACGTCGGCGACGCGCAGCAGCAGCTTGCGGCCGAGCACGCCGCCGGGATGGAGGGCGGCGAAGTCCTCGCGCCGAAATCCCTTGACCTCGAGCAACGTGACGGCGAGGGCATCGCCCAACGCCAGCGCGACGGTCGTGCTCGCGGTCGGGGCGAGTGTTTCCGGACAGGCTTCCTCGGCGACCGCGGCGTCGAGCACGACCGTCGCCTGCCGTCCCAGCGGCGAGTCCGCATCGCCCGTCAGCGCGATGATCGGTACGCCGAGCCGCTTCAACTGATTGACGAGACCGAACAGCTCGTCCGACGCGCCGCTCTTCGAGAGGACGATGCCGACGTCGTCTCGGCTCACGATGCCGAGGTCACCGTGCAGCGAGTCCACGGGATGGAGGAACATGGCCGGAGTCCCGGTGGACGTGAACGTCGCGGCGATCTTACGGGCGATCAGTCCCGACTTGCCGACGCCTGAGACGATGACGCGCCCCTTGGCGCCCGCGAGGATCTCGACGGCGCGCGCGAAGGCGACGCCGAGATTGTTCGCGAGCTCCTGGACAGCCGCGGCCTCGAGCGCGAGGACGCGCTTGCCACGGTCCACCAGGCGCTCGGATGCCGGCGCGAGCTTACGCACGGACGGCCTCCCGCACGCGATGCCAGACGTCGACGGCGAGACCCACGATGCCGGCCAGCTGATCGAGCGGCACCATGTTCGGTCCATCGGAAGGCGCGCGCGCCGGATCAGGGTGCGTTTCGAGGAAGAAGCCATCGGCGCCGGCGGCGGCGGCGGCATAGAGGAGTGGCGGGATAAAACCGCGCTCCCCGCCGCTCGAGCCGTCCCTGCCCTGGCCCGGCTGTTGGACCGAGTGCGTGGCGTCGAAGATCACGGGTGCGTTACACGCGGCGCGCAGCCGCGGGAAGCTGCGCATGTCCACGACGAGGTCGCCGTAGCCGAAGAATGTGCCCCGCTCGGTCACCGCGACTTCAGGGGCGCCGCCGGCCCGCACCTTCTCGACGGCGCCGCGCATCTCTTCCGGCGACATCCACTGGCCTTTCTTGACATTGACGGGGCGGCCGGCCTTTCCCGCCGCGACGAGCAAATCGGTCTGGCGGCACAGGAACGCAGGGATCTGCAGGACATCGGCGACGCGCGCGGCGAGCGGCACGTGCGCCGGTTCGTGGACGTCGGTGAGAATGGGAAGACCGGTTGCGCTGCGGACGGTTTCCAGTGCGCGGAGACCCGTTTCGAGACCGGGGCCCCGCGACGCGTTCAGCCGGGAGCGGTTGGCCTTGTCGTACGACGCCTTGTAGATGACGCCGATGCCGAGCTTGACCGCGAGCTCGGCCAGCGCGTCGCCCACGCGCACGTTGAGGTCGTCCGATTCGACGACGCACGGGCCCGCGATGAGAAACGGGCTGCTGTCAGCCAGGAACCGCTGGGGCATATCAGTCGGTGAGCTCAGCCAGCTGGCGCGACGCCTCGTCGCGCGGCTGCACTTTGCGGCGATCGAGCGCGGCGCCGATGAAGCCCGCGAACAGCGGATGCGGGCGCATCGGCCGCGACTTCAGCTCAGGATGGAATTGGCAGCCGATGAACCAAGGATGATCGGGCAGCTCGATCATCTCGACCAGCGAGCCATCGGGCGACAAGCCCGAGCAGCGCATGCCGTACTCCGCGAGCACGTCGCGATAGGCGTTCGAGACCTCGTAGCGATGGCGGTGCCGCTCGCTCACTTCGGTGGCGTTGTATGCCTGCGCCACGCGTGAGCCGGGGCGCAGCCGGCAGGGATAGGCGCCCAGCCGCATTGTGCCGCCCATCTCCTGGATCCCTTCCTGGGAGCGCATCAGCGCGATGACCGGGTTCTCGCACTCGGGCGCGAACTCGCTCGAGTTCGTATCGGGGATCTTGCACACGTTGCGCGCGAACTCGATGATCGCGGTCTGGAGACCGAGACAGATGCCGAAGAACGGCAGCTTGTGGTCGCGCGCCCAGCGAATCGCTTCGAGCATGCCCTCCACCCCGCGCACACCGAAGCCGCCCGGCACGAGCAAGCCGTCGTAGGTCGCCAGCAGCTCGCCCGCGGTTTCCTGATCGGTGAAGCGGTCGGACGCGATCCATTGGATCGCGACCCCGGCCTCGTTGGCGATCCCGCCATGGACCAACGCTTCGTGAATGCTCTTGTAGCTGTCCGCGAGCTCGGTGTACTTGCCGACCACGGCGATCCGCACCTGGTGGGGCGGCTTCAGGATCTTGTCGACCATCGCGGCCCAGGCACGCAAATCGGGCTCTTTGGTGTCCAGGTGGAGCCGCATGCAGACTTCCTTGTCGAGTCCCTGCTCGTGGAGCTTCAAGGGGATCTCGTAGATCGACTTCACATCCGGACTCTCGACGACGCAGCCGAAGTCCACGTTGCAGAACTGCGCGATCTTGCGCTTCAGGTCTTCGGACAGCGGGCGCTCGGTGCGGCACACCAGGATGTCGGGCTGAATTCCGATCTGCATCAGTTCGCGGACGGAGTGCTGCGTCGGCTTCGTCTTCAGCTCGGCGGTGGCGGCGATGAACGGCACGAGCGTCAGATGAATGAAGAGCGTATTGTCGCGGCCGACTTCCTGGCGGAACTGGCGGATCGCCTCGAGGAACGGCAGCGACTCGATGTCGCCGACTGTGCCGCCGATCTCGGTGATGACCACGTCATGGTCGGGCGCGAGCCGGCGGATGGCGCCCTTGATCTCATCGGTGATATGCGGGATCACCTGCACCGTCGAGCCGAGGTACTCGCCGCGGCGCTCCTTCGTGATAACGGAGAGATAGATCCGGCCCGTCGTCACGTTGTTCACCTGTGACAGCGACCGGTCGATGAACCGCTCGTAGTGGCCGAGGTCCAGATCGGTCTCGGCGCCGTCGTCGGTCACGTACACCTCGCCGTGTTGGAACGGCGACATCGTGCCCGGATCGACATTGATGTAGGGGTCGAATTTCTGGATCGTGACGTTCAGTCCGCGCTCGGCGAGCAGCCGGCCGAGCGATGCCGCGGCGATCCCCTTGCCCAGGGAACTCACCACGCCTCCGGTCACGAAGATGTATTTCGTCACGGGCTCACCTCTCTGAGGTGTCGGGTGATCTCCGCTTCGGCCCACTTCAGGTCGGCCGGCGTGTCGATGCCTGGCGCTGCCGGACCGTCGAACAACGTCACGCCCATCGGAATGCCGTGCAGCAACGGCCGCAATTGCTCCAGCCGCTCCCACTGTTCCTCCGGCACCGGCGGTAGCTGCACCCATGCCTCCAATGCTTCCCGCGTATAGGCGTACACGCCGACGTGCTGATGGTAGACCACGTTGCCCGTGCCATCCCGGTCGAAGGGAATCGGCGCACGCGAGAAGTACACCGCCCGCCCTCGCGCATCCACGACCACTTTGACGCGACTCGGGTCGTTGACCAACGCCGGGTCGAGCGAGCCGGCGGCGGTGCCGAGCGGCTCGCCGCCCTCGAGACACGCCAGCGCCCCACGCACCGCGGCCGCTGCGACGAAGGGCTCGTCGCCCTGGACGTTCAGGATAAAATTGAAGCTGCTAAACGCTGGTGTGGCAATGACTTCCGCGACCCGCTCCGTCCCCGAGGTGTGATCGGAAGACGTCATGACGGCTTCAAAACCGGCCTCTTGGGCGACGTTGACGATCTCGCGAGCGTCGGTGGCGACCACAATGCGGTCACAAACGCCGAATTCGGCGATGCGGCGAGTGACGGCGATGATGAGGGGTTCGCCACCCAGCGGGAGGAGTGGCTTGCGAGGAAGCCGGCTGGAGCCCAGCCGTGCAGGAATCACGCCAAGGACGGGCACGGGGGAAGATACAAAATCCGTGCCGTTGAGTCTACCCCTCGGCTACTACCTTGCCCTGCGGTCTCTTATGACCGGACGACCCGGAGGAAGTTCTCGAGAATGCGCTTCCCGTGCTCGGTCCCGATGGACTCGGGGTGGAACTGGACGCCATAGGTCGGATGGTCCCGATGCTTCATGGCCATGATCTCTGCGGCATCTCCCGCGCCCTGACGGTCGGCGCTCATAGCGGTGACGACCAGCGCGGGCGGGAGCGAGGCGGGATCGACCACGAGCGAGTGATAGCGCATCGCCGTAAACGGACTGGGGATCCCGTCGAACAGCTCGTCGTCGCTGTGCACGATCGGACAGGTCTTCCCGTGCATCAGGCGCGGCGCGCGGACGATCTTCCCACCGAACGCCTCGCCGATCGCCTGATGGCCGAGGCACACGCCCAGCATCGGCACCTGGCCGGCGAGCGCCCGAACCAGGGGGACGAGGATGCCCGCCTGCGCGGGCGTCTTGGGACCGGGCGAGAGCACCGCGGCAGTGGGTTTCAACGCCTGCACGTCCGCGACGCTCAGCGCGTCGTTCCGATAGACAACGGGATCCTCGCCCAACTCGCCGAGATACTGCACGAGGTTGTAGGTGAAGGAATCGTAGTTGTCGAGGACGAAGAGCATGGTGGGATTCTAACTCAGCGTGTGCGGCTAAACCACGGGACGCCCGCCGGCATCCTAAAAGGGTCCGTTTGAGGGCACACACAAGTCTGAAGGAGGCACCTCATGCTGAAGCTCGCATCGGCACTCCTCGCGGGGCTCGTCGCCATGGGCGGCTGGGCGGTCGTGACGGTCAAAGATCTGCCGGAGTACTTCGTCGCGGGACTGCAATACACGATCGAGTTTCAAGTGCGACAGCATGGGCGCACCCTCTTGAGCGGGTTGCGGCCGCAGCTGGTGATCGAGAGCCCTGGCGCTCGTCCGGTCGTCGTGCCTGCGGTTTCCCGATCGTCAGAAGGGACCTATGCGGCGACATTCACGGCGCCCGCAGCCGGTCAAGTCAGCCTGACCATCAGGAGCGGCTTCGGCAGCACCGAGCTGCAACTCTATCCAGAGCCGGTCGTGGCCGCCGGGAGCTCACGCCCTGCCCTGCCGCCGCGCGACCGCGGGGAGATGCTGTTCGTCGCCAAGGGGTGCAACACCTGCCATTCGAATATCGATCTCGTGAGCCGGCCTGATAATTCGGCGGCGCTCAAGGTTGGGCCGGAGCTCGGCGGCCGTCATCTGGCGCGTGAGTATGTGCTCCAGAAGGTGAAGAATCCGTCGTCGCAGATCATGCCGGACCTCGGCCTGAGTGACGCGGAAGCGTCGGCGATTGCCGCGTTTCTGAGTGAGGGCCGGGCGGCGGCCACCGGGGGCGGTCGCTAAGCTCGGGGGTGATAACTCTTGTGCACGGTGCGGAGGTAGTCCCGATCGATGTGCGTGTAGAGCTGTGTGGTCGAGAGATCGGCATGCCCGAGCATCTCCTGGACCGCGCGGAGATCCGCGCCTCCCTCCAGCAGGTGCGTGGCGAAGGTATGGCGCAGGGTATGGGGCGTCACGCGCTTGGTGAGTCCAGCCCGGCGCGCCGTCGCCTTGATGATCCCCCACGCCCCCACGCGTGACAGCGGCGTACCGCGGGCATTGAGAAAGAGCACGCCCTTGCTCTTGCCTCGATCCAGCGTGGGCCGGGTTTCGCGGGCGTACATCGATACGATGCCGAGCGCCGGCTTGCCAAACGGGATGAGACGCTCCTTTCCGCCCTTTCCGAAAACCCGGACGATGCGCTCGCCGAACGAGATGTCTTGGAGCGTGATCGCCACCAGCTCGGAGACGCGGACGCCGGTGGCGTAGGCGAACTCGAGCAAGGCCCGATCGCGGATCGCCAGTGGCTCGTCGGTATTGGGCGCGGCGAGCAGCTGCTGGATCTCCGGCACGGTCAGCACGGCGGGGAGCGTACGCCAGCGTTTGGGCGACTCGATCCGCTCGCTCGGATCCCGCGTCACGGTGCCCTCGCCGACCAGGAACTTGAAGTAGGTCCGCAGCGCCGACACCTGGCGGCGAATCGTGGTGGCGGCGAGCCCCAGGTCCTTCAGGAAGTAGATGAACTCCCGCAGCTGCGCCGCCGTCACATCGGCCGGGCCCCGGATCCTCTTGCTCGCCCCATATTCGGCGAGGCGCTCGACATCGCGCAGGTAGTTCTCGACGGTGTGGGGGCTGTTGCCCGCCTCGAGCGCGAGGTAGTCGCGAAACTGCTCGAGCCGAAAGGCTGCGCTCAGCGGAGGCCGCTCCATTACTAGCGCTTCAGCCGCCGGACGACCCAGATCGCGGCCACGATCAGCAGCAACGCCGCGACGACGCCGAGTACCGCGTTCACGCGTCCCAGGACGCGGAGCACGGCGTCGAGGTTCGTGCCGAGCGTCGTGATCAGGAAGGTCAGCGCGCCATAATAGAGTGCGGCTGCGGCGGCGCAGGGGACCAGGGCCCGCCAGGGAGGGACCTGCGCGATTCCCGCGAACGGCATCACCAGGCCGCGCCACACGGGAAGGAGACGCGACACGAAGATCCCCCACGTCCCGTGCCGCGCGTACTGCTCCTCGATCCGGGCGATCGTCGCATCCGTAAAAAGCCGGCGCCCGAGGACGCCCTGGAACACGGCACGGCCGTGGCGTCGCGCCAGCGCGTACACTGCGGCTCCGGAGCCCACATTGGCGATCCAGGTGAGCAAGAAGACCAGCCAGGCGTTCATGATGCCCCGCCCCGACAGGAATGCGCCGAGCGAGACGGCGACATCGGCCGGGACCGGGGGGAAGATGTTTTCGACGGCGGCGAGCACCGCGATCAGCGCGTAGAGGGGCCCGGTGGGCAGCTGCTCGAGAAACGCGAGGAAGTCCGTCAGGTGACCGAATGCCCTCCGCTCGCCCGCGGCGCGCTCGGCCCGGCGAGCGTTGCGACCGCCATCACGGCGATCCCTTCACCCCGTCCGATCCAGCCCATGCCTTCGTTCGTCTTCGCCTTGACCGACACCTGCGCGGGCCCTGTGAGCAGCGCCTCCGCCAGCTTCTTCTCCATCGCCTCGACGTGGGGCGCCAGTTTCGGTTTCTCCAGGATTATGGTGACATCCGTGTGCACGAACTGGAAGCCTGCCTCCACGACCTTGAGATACGCTTTGTTGAGGAGGGCGATCGAGCTGGCGTCTTTCCATTGCGGATCGTCGTTCGGAAACATCCGGCCGATGTCGCCGAGGCCTGCGGCGCCGAGGATGGCGTCGGTGACCGCGTGCGCGACCGCGTCGGCGTCGGAATGGCCGGCGAGGCCCTTGGCATTCGGGATTTCTACGCCGCCGAGGATCAGCTTTCGGCCCGCGGCGAAGGGGTGTGAGTCGTAGCCGATACCGACGCGCATGAGGAGAGCATAATAACGCTAAAGGCGGATCCTTCGCTCCGCTCAGGATGAACCTTACAGATTTCTGTCACACGGTTCCGCAATCGGACAATCCATCGACGCAAATGCCCCGCCGTCGACACATCGCCGCCTCCCGCATCCTTCGGCTTCCACACCGGGGACATTCCTGCCCGATCCATCGACTCGGCGCCGCGAAACGCCTCCGCCACGCGGTAACCGGGGACATCATTGGGCGATACGCCTCCGTAGTTCGCCCACCCGGAGACGCCGTCGCGCCATCCGGCGACATCGCGGGCCGACACGCCGTCCGTCGCGCCGCAGTCGGGGACATCGCACCCATTCCATCGCCGTTGCCGCGCGTTTCGTCTGGGCAACTCGACAACCCGTGCGCTCCGTTCGAGAAACGGACATGCCCGCGACGCGATGCGCGCACGTCGTGGACAGTTTTTGGCCCGCAGGAGCGCGATTGCGTCGAGCCGCGCGCGGTGCTGTCCTCTCGCGTAGACACCGTTTCGCACGAATCGCGCTCGATTCCGCGTGGAACGATTTACGCATACGTCTGCGGGCGTCGGGAGACTTCCCAATTTCGGCGCACGGAGCCCGACGCCGTGTCCAGAGCGAAGGAGGGCTCTATGCGAGCCCAGTTACGTAGGCGGCTAGAAATGGCCGAGCGGGTCCGGGAGTTTCTGCGGGCCCACAACACGGATGGTGTAGGGCAAGGCCTCGGGTTGGCAAAGCTCGAGGAGCTGCTGGAGCGGGCGAAGGTGCTCGCCGAGCAGCAAGTGGTGGGGGTGGCGGTGACGCGACGAGCCACCCGGCACCGCAACGAAGTGCGGCGCGCGTTGCAGAGCAAGATCTTGCGGTATCTGCGCGTCGTGGGTCGGGTGGCGGCGAAGCAGAACGGGGAGTTGGCGGACGAGTTCCCGTTGCCGCCCCGCAAGGCCACGCATGAGGCCTTGCTGACCGCTGCGCGGGCGACGTTGGAGAAGGCCACCGCGCGGCAGGATGTGTTCGTGAGCCTCGGGATGTCGCAGAAGGTGCTCGATGATCTCGCGCGAGCCGTGAGCGAGTTCGAGCGGACGTTGGAGGCGTCGCGGGCGGGCCGGCGCGAGCATGCAGGTGCGAGCGCGGATCTCGAAGCCATCGGAGCGGCTATTGCAGAGCAGGTGAAGCTGCTCGATGGTGTGGTGCAGTATCAGTTCGGTGATGATGTCGAGCTGATGGGCGCGTGGGCCAGCGCTCGGAATGTGTTGGGACCGTTCAAACCCAAGGAGCAGCAGCAGTCACCGGGCGAGGGCGGCAGTCAGACGCCGAAGGCGGCATGATGGCCTCACCCCCTGGCCCCCTCTCCCTTCGGGAGAGGAGGGATGAGTGTTCGAGGAGCGTGAGACGAGGCGCGGCAGACTGATCACCTGCCGCGCCTGTTTTTGTTGCGAAGTCTACCGGGCCAGGCCTTGGCAGTCCCGTCGTCACGCTGCAATAATTTTATTAGGCTGACCAGCCTAATTCACGACTCTCAGGTCAAAAGAGGCGTTTATGCAACAAAAAGGCGTTGGAAGGTTATTTTAGACAGGTATGTCCAATCTACGTTAGGCGGCCCAATGAGGGAACGTGCCATGATCCGTGAACTACTCCAGATATTCCGCTACGACTCGTACCTGTACTTGGCTTCATTCGTTGGTGGTTTCAGTGTCATCTGTTGGCTCCTGGGATGGCCCTGGTACGTCGTTCTTTTCCTCATCGGTGGAATGATCGGACTCCGTGTTTGGGGCGCCCTCGCTATCAAGCGCTACCACCGCGATCGGGCCGCCTAACCAGCGGCTGAAGCTGGCGCCGCCCGGCCTTGGCAGAATTCCATTTGTGCCCCAACGTACGGCTGTGCTCACTCCATCCTGGCGGAGCGCCCGCCAGCTGTGGCGGCGCAGCTTAGCCGCGATCCGTTAGGCAGCTGCCACCTCCAAGGAGCTTCCAGTGACACCGACCACGTTCCTGCGGATCGCCGCGGTGGTGGCCTTACTTCAATTCGCCGCCCACACCTCGCTTGTCGTCTTCAGCTCGCCGAAACACGGTCCCGAA
>QHUE01000235.1 GCA_003221825.1 Gemmatimonadota bacterium | reverse complement strand
CTGCTCCGGTGTTTTCGCGCGGCCGTCGTGCAGGAACTGCGTCGCGAGGTGCAGCCCCATCAACGGCTCGGTGCGGAACTCGCTCGGCGTCGCGAGCCCGAGACAGATGTCCGCCAGGTCGGGACCCATGTCGTGCAACAACAGGTCCGTGTAGGCCGCCACCTCCTTGTGACGCAAGGCCCGTATTGGATTATCGCCGGTCCGCAGCGCCGGCACATGGCAACCGGTGCAGCCGACCCGCGCGAAGACGTCCGAGCCGCGCCGGGCCTCGCCCGACTGCTTGAGCGGCGCCGGCGGCGCGAGCAGGCGCACAAATGCGTCGGTCAACTCGAGAGCGTGCTCGCCGAGCTCAGGATCGGGCGCGGGATCGGTTCCGGCAGGCAGCGGGTTGCCGGTGACCGTGCCCTCAGCCGGAACGGAAGGATTCGTGATGCCGACTTCGACTTGAAATGCGCCGTCGTTGAACTCGCGCAGCGTCGGCACGAGCGCCTTGCGCCCGAAGCGTCCCAGCCGGCCGTCGAAGAAGCGATTCGGCCGCCCGGAAATGCCGTCGCCGTTACGGTCGTCGGGATCGGCGTATTTCAGGATCTCGGAATCGGGTACAGCGTCGAGCAGCCCGAAGCCCAGGACGTCGGGCGTGGTCCGCGCGGCCACGGTCGTGACAATCGACGGCAGCGGCTCGTGGTCGATGCCGAGCGCCGCATGCAGGGCGGGGGTCACACTGTCCTGGAATACGGGCCCGCCCTGCGCGGCGAGCTCGTCGCACATGGCGCCCGCCTGCTCCGGGTGAAACACCGCCGCGTGGCGCTCGACTTCGTCGCCGTTCGCGCCCACGACGGGGTTCTCGTGACACTCCCCACAGCCGCTGGCGTTGAACAGCGGACCGAGCCCGACGGCCGGAGTGAAGATGCTGTCGAACACGGCGCGACCGCTGTCGAATCGCGCCCGCTCCGCGGCGGACAGCCCGCGCAAGGGCTCACCCGGCTGTGGCGGACGACACGCCGCGGCGCTGCACATGGCCACGAGGGCGATCCACGCTCGCGTCATGGCACACCTGCTTCCATCCGGCCGACGCGCTCGATCGTATAGGCGACCCAACCGGTCTGCCGGCCGCCGAACGCAACGCGGATCACGTCGCCGGGCTTCAGCTGCGCCAGCTGGATCGGCTCGCCCTGGCCGCCTTTCCGGTCGGTGATCGGAACGCTGGCGGGAACCTCCAGGCGCACGACGCGCAGCGCCAAGCCGACGCCGGTCGTGACCTCGACCGTGCGCGCCCGCACGTCCACGGCGCGAATCGCACCCCGCACGCTGTCGTGCGGGGCGGTGGGGACAGTGGGGGCGGTGGGCTGCTGTGCGGCGAGTGCCAGCGGAGCGATGAATGACGCGAGCGACAGAAGCGTGACGCGGTGCATGGACCCTCCCGGAAAGGCTCCGGGGGATTACCCCGACCTCCGGGCTTAGTGCCGGGCCAGGGCGCAATGTATGTTGCAGCGGTCGTCATACCCTGACTGCGGAGGCTTCTGTATGCGCGCCATCCTTGCCGCTCTCGTTCTCCTGACGCTTCCGACCGCCGATTGGGAATTGCTGGGCACCCGGCGCGTGAGCTTCACGCTCGATCACGACGCCATCATCGTGGGCGCCCACGAAGGGGGATTCACGGCGATCAAGATCGAAGTCGCCGGCGGCAACCTCGAGATGTACAACATCAAAGTCACGTTTGGGAACGGACAGAGCTTCTCGCCGGAGACCCGTATCGAGTTTCGCCAGGGCTCTTGGAGCCGCACAATCGATCTGCCCGGACCGGTGCGCATCGTGCGACGCGTCGATTTTTGGTATCGCAGCCGGCTGCGCCCCGTCCGTGGCGCGGCCACCGTACGCCTGTTCGGCCGTAAGTGACCGCGGCGCAAGCCGCGTTTTTCACGTACGCCATTCTCAGTCGACTGGCGTACGTGCTACTCGTAGGCGGCGTGCTGCGGCGCGAGGAGCGCGACGGTCGCTATACGCAGCGGTTCGGACGCGCCGAAGCCTTCCGCCGCTTCCGACGGACTGCCGCGCTCATCATGAACCACGATGCGTTCGCGTTCGTGGTGCTCTGCTTGGCCACGCGCGATACGTGGCAGCTCGCGCTCCCGGCCGCGCTGACCATTGGCGTGGGCGCCGTCCTCGTCGTCATCGGTCTGGGCACGAAGCTCTGGGCCGCGCGTACGCTGGGGAGCAACGCCTACTACTGGCACAACTTCTTCGATCCGGACGGCGCGATCGGGCCGGTCGCGACCGGTCCGTACCGTTTCATTTCGAGCCCGATGTACACGATCGGCTACCTGCCGACGTATGGTCTCGCGCTGATTCTCCGGTCATTCCCTGGACTCATCGCCGCGGTATTCTCCCAGGCGGCGATCCTCTCGTTCTACTTTCTCGTCGAGAAGCCGCATTTTCGTCGGCTGCATCGCTCTAGCTGACTCCGCGGCCGCCGCGTCTATTCTGCGGTGATGCGACGCGTTGCCTTTCTACTATATGTGCTCGTCGCCGGTTGCCATCGCGGCGGGGGAACCGGGGCGGGGGCGGCCGACGACCAGGACTTGGCGGCCCCGGAGCAGCATCCGGATGAGCACGCCGCGATGGCCGCCGAGCACGCGATGGCGGGGATGGTCTCGAACGAGGACCTGCACATGCGGCTCACGCCCCCGCGCGCGCCGGCTCCCGGCGACTCGGCTCGCGCCAACGAGATCCTGGCCGTCATGCGGCGCGAGCTCGCCAAGTACAAGGACATTCACGCCGCGGAAGCCGATGGATTCCGGCAATTCATTCCGGGCGCCGCCGCCCCGATTCAACACTACACGAAGCTTCGATGGGCACTCGCGTCCCGGAACGGGCTCGATCCCGCCAGGCCCACGTCGCTGCTCTACCAGCGCGAAGCCAACGGCACGCTCACGCTGGTCGGGGCGATGTTTACCGCGCCGGCCCAGACGAGCGATGCCGAGCTCGACGCGCGCCTGCCGCTGAGCGTCACACGCTGGCATCAACACATCAATTGGTGCCTGCCGCCGCTCGCGGATGCGCGGCGCCGCTGGCGCGAGACCAAGGACGGTCAGCCGGTGTTTGGCCCCAAGTCGCCGATTGCGACGGCGGAGGCGTGCGACACGGTCGGGGGGCGGTTTCGGCCGCGGCTTATGCGACGAGTCGGAAAAATACTCGGAGGTTTGGCCTTCGTGCCGGCGCTGCTGCTGGCGCAGAATGGCGCCATTCGCGGCCGCATTGCCGATGCCGCGGGCGCGCCGCTCGCGCGGGCCATGGTCTCCGCCGAAGGCAGCGGCCTGCACGCGACGAGTGACGATCAAGGGCGCTACGAGATCCGTGGCCTGTCCGCCGGGGCCTATATCGTGCGCGTTCGACTGCTGGGGTACCAGCCGCGCACCGCGCGCGTCGTGGTGGACCAGGCTCCGGTCACCCAGGACTTCGTCCTGGCCGCGCAGCCGATCAGCCTCTCGCCGGTGGATGTCACCGTCGGGTCGCGCGCGCGGCATACCGCGGCGGAGCAGCTCGCGGTCCCGGTCGATGTGTTCACGTCGGAGGACATGACGAAACAGGGCGTGACCGAGACCGGGCAGATCCTGCAATCGCTGGCGCCGTCGGTGAACTTCCCGCATCAGAGCGTCACCGACGCGAACGACATCGTGCGGCCCTTCACGCTGCGCGGCCTCTCGCCCGATGAAACGCTGGTGCTCATCAACGGCTGGCGACGTCATCAGATGGCGCTCGTCAACACCTTCGCGTACGGCATGGGCGCCGGGACGACCGGCGTGGATCTCAACGCCATTCCCTCGAGCGCCATCGACCGCATCGACGTGCTGCGCGACGGCGCCTCGGCGCAGTACGGGTCGGACGCGATCGCGGGCGTCGTCAACATGGTGCTGAAGGAAGGGGAGTTCACGCCATTCCTGAACACCAGTATCGGTCGATATCACCCGGACAATTACGCGGACGACGGTACCACCGCCAATGTGAACGGCGGCTGGGGCATCGGCATCGGCCGCGGCTCGCTCGGATTGTTCGGCGAGTTTCTCGATCGCCAGCCGACGAATCGCGCCTGGCCTGATCCGTACGAGGACGCGGGCACGGGCGTGACGGACTCGATCGTCAACGGCCGCATCATCGTCAAGCGGAATGCCGCGCCGCAGCCGAACCACCACTGGGGCGACGGGCTCGAGAAGGACGTCGTCACGATGGCGAACTTCC
>QHUE01000234.1 GCA_003221825.1 Gemmatimonadota bacterium | reverse complement strand
GGGCGACCAGGGCCCCGGCGTGCTGCTGGTGCACGGCTGGGGGAGCCGCGGTGCCCGCTTCGTCGATCTCGGCAACGCGTTGCTCTCCAATGGATACCGCGTGGTGACCTTCGATGCGCCGGGACATGGCGCTTCGTCCCGCCGGCTCAGCTCTGGTCCGGAATTCGCGCGCGCCGCGCAAGCTGTGGCGAACGCGGTCGGGCCGGTCAGTCACGTGGTTGGGCACTCGCTGGGCGGGTTCGCGTCCGGGCTCGCAATGGAGCGAGGCCTGGCCATCCGCCGCGCCGTCTTCCTCTCCCCATCGGCCAATGTGAACACCTACAGTGCGCAATTCGCGGCGTTGCTCGGCGTCCACCCGCCGGTCATGGCATCGATGCGCGGCCGCCTGGAGCGGCGCCTGGGCTTCGTCTGGAAGGACCTGAACATCCCTGCGTTGGCCCCGGGGATGCAGGTGCCGCTCCTCGTGATCCACGATCGTGACGACCGCGAGGTGCTCTGGCATGACGGCGCGGCAATCGCGCAGGCCTGGCCCGGCGCCGAGCTCGTGACCACGACCGGGTTGGGGCATCACCGGATCGTGAGCGATCCCGCCGTGATCCGTCAGGTCGTGACGTTTCTCAATCGAACCTGAGCGTTTAGTCCTCTATCCGGAAGCGGTACCCCGCTCCAACTTCCGGTATCCGGAACACGGTTGGCTCCCTTTAGGAGACTGGCAATGGCTCGTACTACCACCTCAAAGAAAGACGGGCGGGCACGGCCCCGCCCAGCACGCGCTCGGCCTGTCGTTCGCGAGACAGTTCCCGAGATCCGCTCCAGCGCACCAGCGCGCCTCTATGCGACCAAGAACGATCTGTCGGAGGCGACGCGCACCGAAGTCATCTCGCTCCTGAATCAGCGCCTCGCCGAGAGCATCGACCTGCAGACGCAGTGCAAGCAGGCTCACTGGAACGTGAAAGGCCCCGCATTCATCGGGCTGCACAAGCTGTTCGACGACATCAACGAGGACGTCGAGCAGTACGTGGACCTGATCGCCGAGCGCATCGTGCAGCTGGGCGGCATCGCCGAGGGCACGGTGGGTGCGGTCGAGGGACGCTCGACGCTGCCCGACTATCCGCTTGCGCTGTCGACCGGCGCGGAGCATGTGGCCGCGCTCTCGGATGCCTTGGCCGCGTTCGGCCGCACGGCGCGCATGGGCATCGAAGAGATGAACGAGCTCGAGGATGCGGGCAGCGCCGATCTCCTGACCGGGATCTCCCGCGGCATCGACAAATGGCTCTGGTTTGTCGAGGCGCACCAGCAGGCCAATGGCTAGCCGCGGTCGCGAAGGAGACGACGCCCGCGCCACCGCCGCCGCCGAGGTCGCCGACCGGCTGCGGCGCCGCGGCATCGCGGTGACCGGGGCCGAGCGCACGGATGATCTGGCGGATCTGCTATCGGCAGTGGAGCGCTTCGAGGCGGCCGTCGAGGCGCATGGCGGCGATCTGATGGTCGACGACCTGAAGAGCCCGCAGCCCGACGACCGCCACTTCGTGCTGCCGCGCCGCGAGCACGCCGAAGCAATCCGGGTCTATATCAGCCGGATCGATGTGGCGACGATTGGGCTGCACCGGCATCCGCGCCGGCCGGATTGATCGCCGGTCGCCTCGTCAGCGTGCTAACGGCCGCGGCGCGGGCTCGATGAAGAGATTCTCCACGAAGCAGAAGCCCCAGTCCTCCCCGGGCTCGAAGCTGCGCATGACCGGATGCTTCGTCTTGTGGAAATGCTTCGTGGCGTGCCGGTTGGGGGAATCGTCGCAGCAGCCGACGTGACCGCACTCGAGGCACAGCCGCAAGTGCACCCACTCGTCGCCGCTCGCCAGACATTCCTCGCACCCGTCGGGAGTTTTCGGCTGGACGTCGCGCACCTGGGCGAGATGCTGGCATTGTTGCTCCATGACGGAAGCTCTTCCGTTGCGTGCTAGTATTCAAGACATGACCGCCGGCGCCGCCCCTCCTGTCGCCCCGCCCAACCCAGCAGAAGCCGCGCGCCAGGCGCAAGCGTTTCCGCGCTTGACGCCCGCGCAGATCGCCCGCATCGAGCCCCACGGGCGGCGGCGTCACGTCGCAGTGGGCGAGGTGGTGGGCGACGCCGGCGAGCCCGTCACGCGCATCTTCGTCGTCGTGTCGGGACGACTCGACCTCGTCCGCCCGCCGCGCTGGGTGGGCGAGGAAGTGCCAACCTTCCAGGCGGGGATGTTCACCGGCGAGCGATCGATCCTCGCAGGCGGGCGCTTTCTCGCCCGCATCCAGGCGGGCACCCCGTGTGACGTGATCGAGGTCGCCCGCGACGCGCTGCTGGCCCTGATTCAGACGGATGCCGAGCTCAGCGACATCTTCCTGCGCGCCTTCATCCTGCGCCGCCTGCAGCTGATCGATCAGGGCTTCGGCGATGTGCTGCTGCTCGGGTCGAATCACTGCCAGGGATCGCTGCACATCCGCGAGTTCCTCACCCGCAACGGGCATCCGTACAAGTTCGTCGATCTCGACAGCGATGCCGACAGCCAGGCGATGCTGGATCAGTTCCACGTGGGCGCGGGCGACGTCCCCGTCGTGATCTGCCGCGGCAGCGTCGTGTTGCGCAATCCCACGATTCAGGAAGTCGCTGACTGCCTCGGGCTGAATCCTACGATCGATCGGACCGCGGTGAACGATCTCGTCATCATCGGCGCGGGGCCGGCGGGGCTCGGCGCGGCCGTGTATGCTGCCTCGGAAGGTCTGAGCGTCGTGATGATCGAGTCCAACGCCCCAGGCGGCCAGGCGGGGACGAGCTCGCGCATCGAGAATTATCTCGGCTTCCCGCTCGGCATTTCAGGCCAGGAGCTGGCGGCGCGCGCGTACGATCAGGCCCAGAAGTTCGGCGCGAAGATCCTGATCGCCAAGACCGCCATCCGGCTCGACTG
>QHUE01000233.1 GCA_003221825.1 Gemmatimonadota bacterium | reverse complement strand
AGCGACAGGAGGGGAATCGCGAACGCGGCGACAGTTCCCAGCACGACGATGAGACGCGACCACTTCCATTGACTGTAGAGGACTGCGCGGAACATGGCGATCATCGGCGTGTCCCCCCTTTCCGGAAACTGCGTAACAGCTCGACGAATCCATCCTCCAGATCGAGATCGATCACATCCCGAACGGACGCGCCCACGCCTTCGAAGTACGACGTCATGCCCGGCTCCCAGTCACCGACGACCCAGTTCTCACCCGCCCCGCCACCGTTCGTCCGCTCGCGTGTCAGGACTCGGAACGGTGGGTTGACGATTTCAGCCGGCGCGCCCATCACGACCAGGCGCTTGGTGCCCTGTTTGAGCTTTTCCATCGGCGCCTCGGTGATCAGTCGACCGTCGTCCATCACGGCTACCCAGTCGCAGACCCGTTCCAGCTCGTGCACGAGATGGCTCGAGATGAAAATCGTGGCGCCGCGCTCCGACACATATGTGATGAGGGCGCTGAGGATGTCGCGGCGCACGACGGGATCGAGTCCATCGGTCGGCTCATCCAGCACCAACAGATCGCCGCACTGCGCGAGCGCTAACAGAATCATCACTTTGGCCTTCTGACCCTTCGACAGGCGGCCGAAGAGCTGGTCGCCATCGAGCTCAAACCGCGCGACCAGCTCCTCGGCGCGCGCGCGATCCCAGCGCGGATAGAACGCCGCCTGGAAAGCGATTAGCTCTCGAACGGTCAGCGTCGCATCCAGATGCGGTTGCTCCGGCACGTAGCCGACGCGACCGAGGATGCGGGCGTGTTGCTCGGGCATCGGATCGCCCAGCACCGTGATCCTGCCGCTCAGCGGCCGCAACAAGCCGAGGATGAGTCGAATGGTGGTCGTCTTGCCCGAGCCGTTGGGACCGAGAAACCCGTAGATCGATCCCGTGGGCACGTGGAGATCGAGCTCTTTGATCTCGAACGCCTTCCCCACGCGATAATGCAGGCGCTCGATATGGATGGCGTCGCTCATGTGGCTTTCACCCCCAACTCGGCCTCGAGGGCTCGCTGCAGCTCGGCCAGCGACACCCCGGAGCGGCGCGCCTCGGCCAACAGCTTCCGCACCAGCCCGAGTGCTTGCAGCGTGCGTTCGCGGGCCCGGCGGCCCGGCGCGAGCTCCCGGACGAAGGTGCCGGCGCCGTGCCGAATCTCCACGAATCCCTGGTCCTCGAGATCCCGGTATGCGTATAACAGTTGCCTGGCCCTCGCAAGCGCCGTCCAGTGTGCGAGATTTCAGCATCGCCTCAACGAGGAGAGCACATGAGCGAGAAGAAAGCGTTTCTGGACGCCTGGGAGCGGGAAGCGGCGACGACGGTGAAGGTCCTGCGCGCCTATCCCGGCGGGAAGGAAGAGATGAAGCCGCACACCACCTGCCGCAGCGCCCAGGAGCTGGCGTGGACGTTTGCGTTCGAAGGCGTCGCGGCCACCCAGGCGCTCCAAGGGGAGTTCAAGTTTCCCCCGACCAACATGCCCGCGATGCCGACGACGTGGTCGGACACGGTCGGCGAAGTCGAGCGCGTGTTCAAGAAGATGGCCGATACGGTCCGGAAGGTGGACGACAAGCAACTGAGCTCGACGATCAAGTTCTATACGGCACCCAAGCAGATGGGCGATGTGCGCCGGCAGGATTTTCTCTGGCAGATGCTGAACGACATGATCCATCATCGGGGGCAGTTCTCCGTGTACCTGCGCATGGCGGGAGGCAAGGTCCCGTCGATCTACGGCCCCTCCAAGGATGAGCCGTGGCAATGAGGATTTGAGCGCCAAAACCGGATAGAACTCGAGTGGGTACTCGCAGTAAGTTCTTCGCCATGAATCCCACTCAGCGTTGGCAGGCCGTGATGGCACGCGATCGGCGCTTCGACGGGGCGTTCGTGTACGCCGTCCGCTCGACCGGCATCTACTGCCGGCCGTCGTGCGCCAGCCGCCGCCCCCGGCACAGCCAGGTCACCTTCTATCCGATTCCCGAGGCGGCCGAGCGGGAGGGTTACCGCGCCTGCCGGCGCTTTCAAACAGGAATTGAAACGGAGGAAGCACGTGAGTCCCGCACTCTACGAAGCCGGATATAGCTCGACGAGCCGCGTTTACGAACGCGCGCATGAGCAGCTCGGCATGACGCCGGCGACGTACGCCCGCGGTGGCGCCGGGATCGGTATCGCCTACGTCACCGTTCCCACATCCCTCGGCCGACTCGTGGTCGCGGCCAGCGAGCGCGGGGTGTGCCGCGTCGCCCTCGGGGACAACGCCGCGGCCCTCAAGGCGGATTTGCTCGCCGAGTTTCCCGCGGCGCGGGTGGTGCAGGACAAGAGCGGCAAACTCCACGGCTGGGTCACAGCGATTCTCGCGTATCTCGATGGCCGCGAACCCGACCTCGACCTGCCGCTCGACATTCGGGCGACCGCATTCCAACGGCGCGTGTGGCAGGAATTGCAGAAGATTCCGTTTGGGCAGACGAGAACGTACACCGAGGTGGCGAGACGGATCGGGCAGCCCACGGCTGTGCGAGCCGTGGCGCGGGCGTGTGCAATGAATCCTGCTGCGCTGGTGATTCCGTGCCATCGAGTTGTCAGAGAGAATGGAGACTTGGGTGGATACCGCTGGGGCATCGAACGGAAGAGATCGTTATTGACGAAGGAAAACGGGGACATGCAAAAACTAGGCAACAGACGCAGCAGCGGTTAACAGTCCTGAGTCAACGGGACCAACCTCGCGCGGACGGTCCCGTTGACCGATGACGAGTGACCGCGGTGCGTCTGCAGCCTAGTCGTTGCTTGTCCGCGCTTATCAGTTCACTGGAATCCAGTAGCTCACCTTCACCGCAAAGAAGTTGTCGCCCCTCGCCCCGAACAAATCGGCTAGGATTTCCTGTCAAGCGAGGCGGTTGCGGACGTTCCGGGCTTGCCAGAGATGACGGCGGTCGTGGGCCAGAATGAAGTTGAAGTACGCGCCTAGCGGCAGGCGCAGCAAGCGGTTAACCGGTGAGATCGTTTTGACGTGCGCCAGATCCAGGCCGTCCGCCTGACGCACGCGCTCCGCCAAGCCATCGCGCACCACAGCGAATTCCGGGAGCACGACGGCGCCGCGATACGTGCCGCCCACCGAGACGCGAATGAGGCGCGGAGCTTTCATCCGGAACTTGGGAGGTGGCTCCATCGACGCCACCATCATTCGGGAGAACCATCCGTAGCGGAACGGTCCCGGCGCGAACTGTCGATTGGAGCGCCCTTCCGCGATGGCCCGATCGAATGCCGGCAGCGTCTTGGTCACACCGACATTCAAATGTTGCAGACACTCGGCGATGGACCAGCTGTCGCTTGCGGGACGCCAATTGAACCGGTCGTCGCTGAGTCCGGAGGCTATCGCTTCGCCGTCCCGCTTGATAGCATCGATCTGGTCGAGCATGACCTGGAGCTCAGCGGTCATGCCCCTAATATGGCATTTCCGGAGGCTTTATGATTGCGTTAGCCGTCCCGCTGATCTTGCTGTCGTCCCTCGCCCAAACGCCCGCCCCTGCCCCGCGCGACCTCGTCGCGCGCGCACTCGCGGCGATGGGCGGCGAGACCGCAGTGCGTGGGTTGCGTGGTTCGGCGGTCGCGTTTTACCAGGCGACGTTCGCGTTGGGGCAGGAAGAGACGCCGGCCTCACCGCCGCGAGCCAACTTGACGATCGGCCAGCAGGTGACGGACTACGCGGGCAACCGCGCCCTGATCACGACCGAGGGTCGCAACCCAACCGGTGCGGTCATCAAGTTTCGACGCGTGATCGCGGGCAGCATCGGGATGCTCGAGACCGACGGCGTGCCGGCACCCGACAGCCCGTCGCAGGTCGCCAACATCGAACGGTTCATCCGGCGTACGCCGGAGCGCTTGTTGATCACCGCGCTCGATAACCCCGCCGCCCTGCGTGCCCTCCCGGCGCGGCGTTGGCGCGACGAATCACTCGACGGCATTCGCTACGCCGCGGGCCTCGATACGCTCGATCTCTACTTCGATCGCCGCTCGGGACTGCCCGTCCTCACGGAAACATTGACCGACGATCCGGTCCTCGGCGATCGGGTGACGCGCACCGCGTTCACTCGTTGGCAGGATGCCGGCGGCGTGCTGTTTCCGCGACAGATCGATACCGAGGTGAATAACCGGCTGCAGACCCACCCCGTCGCCACCGCCGTGAGCACGAATCCCGAACTGCCCGATACGATGTTCGCGATTCCCGACTCGATCGCCGCGCGCGCGCAACGGAGCAACACCACGCCCCCGGTCGTCGTCACGCTCGTCGAGCTCGCTCCGAATGTGTGGCGCGCCGAAGGCGGCTCGCATCATTCGCTGATCGTGGATCAGGGAACCCGGCTCCTCGTGGTCGAGGCGCCGCTCAGTGCGATGCGTATGGAGGCAATGCTCGACACACTGCGCTCCAGATTCCCCGGCAAGCCCGTGGGCCTGGTCATCAATACGCATCATCACTGGGATCATTCGGGTGGGTTGCGGGCCGTCCTTGCCGCCGGCGTGCCAGTCGTGACCCACGCGCGCAACGTGAGCTTCGTTCGGTCGATCGCCACGGCGCGGAAGACCATTCGTCCCGACGTGCTGTCACGGCGCCTCGGTCCCGCCCGCCCCCCGCTCCCAGCGATCAGCGCGGTGGAAGACAGCCTGGTCGTGGGCAGGGGTGACGGGCAGGTCGTTGCGTACCGCCTGCCCACCGCACACGCCGAAGGGATGCTCGCGGTCTACGTCCCCTCGGCCAGGATCCTGTTCCAAAGCGATGTCGTGAACGCCGCGCCGACTCCGCCCGCCGCGGGCAGCGCCGAGCTGGTCAGGTTCGTGAAGGCGCGAGGGCTCGCGGTCGAGCGGGTGGCGGGTGGGCACGGTGTGGTCGTGCCGTGGGCGGACGTCGAGCGCGCCGCGACCCCGTAAAGGACGAGAGCGCGCATCCGAACGACCGGACGCTGCGACGCGCCTAGTGCTGGCGAGCCTCGTTCGCGCCGCTCGCGGCCGCCTCGCTCCCCAGCCGGTGTTGCTGATACCAGCTCAGC
Organism: Gemmatimonadota bacterium; assembly: GCA_003221825.1. Classification (GTDB taxonomy): domain Bacteria; phylum Gemmatimonadota; class Gemmatimonadetes; order Gemmatimonadales; family GWC2-71-9; genus 20CM-2-65-7. The sequence goes on along the minus strand of QHUE01000233.1, from coordinate 241 downwards.
ATGTAGAGCTGCGTTCGGAGGTAGTTCGACGGTTTGGAGCTGGTGCCATGATACTCGCCGTTGAAGCGCAGCATCACGACCGGCACCTTCAGTATCTTCAGCGCCGAGTAGTACTCCTCGGTCTGCGGGATGGGCGTCCGGAGATCGAGCTCGCCGGTCATCAGCAGCGTCGGCGTCTTCACGTTGCCGACATAGGCGAGTGACGACTGCTTGATCCACTGCTCCGGCTTTTCCCAGAAGG
>QHUE01000246.1 GCA_003221825.1 Gemmatimonadota bacterium | reverse complement strand
TGCCGACGAACTGTCAAGTGGCGGAGACCAATCCGGCGAACGTCACGGTGGTGGCGGGCGAAACGGCAAACGTGACGTTTACCGTGACCTGCAGCGCGGCGCCCCCGCCGCCCCCGCCGTCCCCGCCGCCCCCGCCTCCACCGCCGCCTCCTCCTCCCGGGCCCAATGACTTCATGACGGGTGGTGGCAAGATCGGCGGCGGCCGCGAGTTCGCGACGTTCGGCCTCCAGGGGAGCCCCAGTGGTGGCAATCTCGAATGGGTGCAGCATTGTCCGGATGGCCGCAACGCGTCGTCGACCGTGTGCGTCAGCGGAAAATTCACGTTCCATGGAACGGTGACGGCCGGCACATACGCCCAGGGTACTGCGGGACCGAACTGCCGCACGTGGTCTGGAACGGGAGACTCCAAACAGATCGGCGCACACGGCTTCACCGTAGTGCAGGGGTGCGACGGCGGGGAGCCGGGGCGGGGCGTCGATTATATCGAAATTACGATCGACGACTATCAGAATTCCGGCTATTTGACCGGCGGGAACATTCAATTGCACAGGAGTACGCCGTGAACACGCTACGGAGCCGCACGCAGAAGGGGACGGTGCGCTGGCCGTGGATCGCGTTGCTGATCCTGGGCACGGTCGCGGTGCCGCGCGGCTCGGCGAGGGGACAGAGTGTCGCGGGACGGGGGGTCGCCGCGAGGCTGAACACGCCGGCGACGGGTATCCAGCTGTTCGCGCGGGCGGTACTCCCCGCCGGAGGCGGTATGGTGCAGGCCGAGCTGGACACCGCCGGAGCGGCCAACATGCTGGGTGCCGCCGGGTTGACGTCGATCGTGACCGGACAAGTCGACCCGGCTCTGGTCTCCGTGACGGCCACGGCCGAAGCCGCGGACGTGGATATCCTGAACGGCCTCATCACGGCGAAGTCCGTGCTAGCGCTGGCGACCAGCTACGCGAACGGCACGAGCGCGTGGAGCGAAGCCGACGGGTCCACGCTGTTGAGTCTCGTGATCGCCGGCATTGCCTACCCCGATGGAGCGCCCGCTCCCAACACGCGCGTCGAGCTGCCGGGCGTCGGCTACGCCGTGCTCAATGAGCAGATCGCGCGGGGCGACGGCCTGCAGTCGGCGGGTCTCACCGTCAACATGATTCACGTCTACCTGTTGGATCCGGTGAGCGGCGCAGCGGCCGGCGAGATCGTGGTCGGCGCGGCGACGAGTACGGCGACGCTCTGATGGGTTGGGTTGCCGCGTCCCGAGTTGCACTACCGACCTCACGCTTATCAGCAAAGATGATAGCTTCATTGCGATCGAGACTCAGGGGAGTCATATGGTCGCAGTCCCAAATATCGCGTTGAACATTCTCCTCCTCGTCGCGCAGGCCCCATCCCACGACAGCACGGGCGCAACGGCACGTTCCGCCCCGCTCGATAGCGCCGGAATACAAGAAGCGATTGGCCTCGGGCGCCAAACCAAGAAAGCCTATGGCTACAGCTCGAGCGCGTGGACGTCGAGTGGGTTTATGGCGACGAAGTATGTGAGCAACTACGTCATTTACGCTCAAGGGCCGTTCGGGCGTGTTGCTACGGCGGCCGCCAAGAACGCGCGCAATTACCAGCCGTTCACCGCCGATAGCATTCGCCCGGACATGGCCGCTCCAGTCCTTACTGTGATGGCCTATCCCGATATCCTGGACCCGGCCGAAAACAAAGAGATCTCTGTGAGTCCCGAACGAATCGTCCTGCAAGCCGTGACACCATCCGGAGACACGGTCACCATACAGCCGGTGCGCATGGACACGGTCGCCTCCGATTACGCGAATCTCTTTGGCGCGAAGATTACGCGCAGCGGTTTGATCGCGACATTCGATGTTCGCGAGGCTCCGCCGCCGCCCTTCGACATCATCGTCGTGAACCCGGCGAAAGAGGCGCGGCTGCACGTGAAGCCCAAGGACGTCCAGAAATTGCGGTGATGCTGCAGCTTGCCCAATGCACGACGCCCCGTCAGCCGCGTGATCGGCTGGCGGGGCTTCTTCCTCACACCATGGGCCTGGGTAGAGTTGAACTACCGACCTCACGCTTATCAGGCGTGCGCTCTAACCACCTGAGCTACAGGCCCTTTACAGCGGCTGAGAGCTCTCGGCGTCTAGCCTATTCCCACTCCCTCTTCGGTCCCTTCTTGGGCCGGAAGTCGTCCTCATCCCCCTCGTCGAACTCGTCGTCGAGATCGTCGTAATCGTCTTCGTCCAGATCGTCGTCCTCGAGATCGTCTTCGTCCAGCTCATCATCGAAGTCTTCGTCGAGTTCCTTGTCCTCTTCGAATTCTCCGAACTCCTCGTCGACGTCGTCGCTCCTGCGCTTGAGCGACCAAGCCGTCGACGTCTCGCGGGCCAGCATTGCCCACCTCCGGCTGAGGTTTACGCTGAACGAACTCCGGGACCTTGCCTACTCCTCCAACAACGCCCGCTTCTCGCTGCGGGCCAACTTGCGTCGCTCCGTCGCGCCAAGCAACCGCTTGCGGAGACGCAACGAGGTCGGCGTGACCTCGATCAGCTCGTCGTCTTCGATGTACTCCAGCGCCAGCTCCAAGGTCACCTGGCGCGGCGGCTCCAAGATAATCATCTCGTCCGCCGCGGTAGTGCGCATGTTGGTCAACTTCTTTTCCTTCGTGGCATTGACGTCCATATCACCCGGCCGCACGTGCTCCGCGATGATCATCCCTTCGTACACCGGATCCCCCGGCTGTACGAACATCGTACCGCGCTCCTGAAGATTGAAGAGGGCGTACGCCACCACCACCCCCTCCCGGTCCGCGACCATCACCCCCCGGTTCCGTCCCGACAGCGGGCCGGCCCACAAGTCGTACTCGAAAAAGCGGTGGTGGATGATCCCCGTCCCCCGCGTGTCCGTCAAGAATTCTGAGCGGTACCCGAGCAACCCGCGGGCTGGGATCTTGAAGCGCATCCGCACCATCCCCAGGCCGGGATTCTTCATGTCCAGCATAGTGGCGCGCCGCGGCCCCAGCTTCTCCATCACTACCCCGACGTACCCCTCGGGGCAATCGATCATCAGCTCCTCGTACGGCTCGAGCCGCTCGCCGTTCGGCCCCTCCCGGGGGATGATCCGCGGCCGGCTCA
>QHUE01000245.1 GCA_003221825.1 Gemmatimonadota bacterium | reverse complement strand
AAGACCTCGTCTACGTCTCGCTCCCGCCGGGAACGATCGCGGGTGGCCAGGTAGCGACGGTCCGCAAGGTCGGCGCGACGAACACGGTCACGGCGAGCATGGTGGAGGGCGGACTCGATCCCGTGCCGGTCATCGCCAGTGCGGGCGATAGCGTCCAGATCGAGGTGACCGCCCCCGGCACTGCGCCCATCAGCTTCACCGTTGCCGTTCCGACGCGACGTCGCCCGGTCGTCGTGCGCGCGGATCCGCCGCCGCGCAAGCGGGACGTGGCCTTGAACTCCGCGATCGTCATCGTGTTCAACGAACCCGTGGCCGCCACGTCACTCGGGTCGGCGGTGCAGTTGTTCCACGGCAGCACAGCAGTGCCGGGCACCGTGACGTTGTTGGGCGGGACTGCCACGTCGGCCGTGTTCCGCGCGTCGGTGGATCTCGATCCAAACACCGATTACAGGCTGGTCGTGTCGGAAGCGGTGCGAGACCTGAGTGGCGACGCGCTGAGCGCGAGCCTCACGGTTGAGTTTTCGACCGGGACGACAGTCGTGGGGGTCCCGAATTCCATCGCGGTTGTGCCGGACACGTCGGAGATCCTCATCGGATCGCAGCTCCAGGTGACGGCGACTGCGCGAGACAGCTCCGGAAACGTTATCGGTGGCGTGCCAATTACGTGGCTGAGCGACAACCCCTCGGTGGCAACGGTCTCCGACGCCGGGCTCGTGACGGCGCGTGCTGTGGGTGTCGCCCACGTCAGCGCGGAAGGTGCGATCTACCCGGGCGTGACAACCGTCCTCGTCACGGCGTCACGGGCACCGGTCGATTCGGTTGCTCTCACGCCTGACAGTACGGCGATTCCGCTGGGTCCGTTCGGTGGGACCGTCCGACTCGCGGCCGTACTGCGAGACGCGGCCGGCAACATCATTTCGTTCCGTCAGGTGCAGTGGAGTACCAGCGATCCAACGATCGCAACGGTCGCCGCTGCTTCAGGGGGACGGGCACTGGTGACGGCCCTCGCAACGGGCACGGTGACGATCACAGGGACCAGCGAAGGTCAGCGCGGCACCGCCGCGATCACCGTCGTACGGCCAGGTTCTTACCTCCAGGTCGCGCCGGGGGGCCCGAATTTCTACAACGGCGGCCACACGTGTGGAGTGACAGTGGATAGCTGGGTGCTCTGCTGGGGCGTCAACAATAACGGACAGCTGGGCATTGGGACGCTCGGTTCCGCCTACACGCCGGTGGGCATTGGCGGGATCAACTTCTCACAGATTTCCGCGACCCTGCTCCGGACGTGCGCGCTCACACCAGGGGGCGCCGCATACTGCTGGGGCGCCGGCGCGTTGGGGATAGGTCCCCTTCCGGAGCAATGCTTCGACGCCTGCAGTCAGACGCCGCTGCCCGTCTTGGGCGGACACACCTTTACGACCATTGGCCTCGGGGGCGAACACACGTGCGCATTGACCACGACTGGTACGGTCTACTGTTGGGGCTACGACGGTGGCGGGCTGCTCGGGATCGGCCAGGCACCACCGGAGGGGAGCCCCGTCCCCGTCCCGATACCTGGTCTGACGTTCACCGATCTCGCTGTGGGCGGGACGATCGGCTATGGCGGTGAGCACTCGTGCGCCCTGACCGCGGACAGTACCGCGTACTGCTGGGGCTACAACGCCTACGGGCAGCTCGGCGATAGCACGGCGATCGCCCGGAATGTGCCTGTGCGAGTGGCGGCCGGGTACCGCTTCGTGTCGTTGAGCGTGGGCGACGGGCACACTTGCGGCCTCACTGCCGATGGCACCGCGTACTGCTGGGGGTCGAACTATTACGGGCAACTCGGTACCGGGACGAACACAGGACCTGAAGGCTGCGTCTACAATCCATTCACAGGAAGCGGGCCGAGCGCCTGCAGCACGGCCCCGGTGCAGGTGGCGGGCGTCACCCGCTGGGCGTCGATCAGCGCCGGAGGTAACCACACGTGCGCTGTGGCTCTCGACGGAACCGGCTACTGCTGGGGCGACCAGCTCGGCGACGGCACCGGGATTTCCAGCGCGACCCCCACGCCAGTCGCTGGCAGCCTCCGGTTCACGTCGCTGACCGCCGGCGAATGGCATTCGTGTGGAGTTACGACGGACGGGTTGGCGTACTGCTGGGGCTCCAATAGCAGCGGGCAGCTTGGCGATGGCACCGACATCAATCGCCTCGCTCCGGTGAAAGTCGCAGGACAGCCGTAACACGGTGAGGATCTCTTCCCTCACGCTGCTCACTTTCACCCCCGAGCAACTCGAAGCACAACGTCCGTCTCACGAGAGCGACACCTGGTGATGGTCCCCCATGGAGGATCATATGTCCGCTCTCGCTCGACTCGGTATTGGCAGTGCCTTCCTGACTTTGTTCGCCCTCGGCTGCGATAGCCACCCACTCGAGCCTCTGTTCGATGCCGCTGCAGTCGGGGCCCCGGGACTCAGGGCGCCGTCGGGAGCGGATGCACGGCCGAGTAGCAGCACGTCGATGGCCATCAGCTGGACAGACAATTCCAACAACGAGGCCGGCTTCCGCATCGAGCGCTCGGCGACGAGCACGGGACCGTGGGCAGCGGCCGGGACGACCGGACCGAATGTCACGTCGTTCGACGACGGCGGACGGACGAGCGAGCAACAGGTATGCTACCGGGTGCTCGCCCTCAAAAAGAATGGCGACGCTAGTGCGTCGAACACCGACTGCTCGACCCCGCCCGCGGCTACCAGCAACCTGACCGCGACCGCGCTGGATCAGCAAGCGGTCGACGTCGCCTGGAAGGACAATTCCGGCGTAGAGGATGGCTACGAAGTGCAGCGTGCGACGGCGCAGGCGGGGCCGTACGTCGCCGTCGCAAGCCTGCCTGCGAACGCCGTCAGCTACCGCAACAACGGGCTGACGACCAACACGACGTACTGGTATCGCGTGCGCGCGACCAAAGACGGGGGATTCGGCGACTTCTCCGACGTGGCCAGCGCGACCCCGTTCCTCGCGCCGCCGAACGCCCCATCGGGGACGAACACGATGCCGTATTACGGTGTCGCGATCATCGTCACGTGGGTCGACAACGCCACCAACGAAGACGGGTTCCGCGTCGAGCGCACCGTGGACGGAGGCGCCACGTGGATCGCTTTCGGCCCGATAGGTCGCGACCAAACCGGCCTGCAAGACTACAGCTTTCAGACGGCCGAGCAGCCGGTCTGCT
>QHUE01000244.1 GCA_003221825.1 Gemmatimonadota bacterium | reverse complement strand
TTACCATCGACGATCTCGTCGGCGACGGAGACAAAGTGGTTGTGCGATGGACATTCACCGGGACGCAACGCGGTCCGCTCGCCGACGTTCCCGCCAGCGGGAAGCGCGTGAACGTGCCGAACGGCATTGCAATCTACCGACTGGCTGCTGGCAAGATAAGCGAAGGGCATTTCGCCTGGGACAAATACGCGCTGCTGCAACAGCTTGGCGCGCTGGCCACAAGTAACGCGGCTGGCACACAGGTTTCCGTCTAGCCCGCGGGACTCTCGGGATCATAGAAGCCGGCTAACACGGACTGGACCCGTCGGCGCGCTAAGCGCGAACGCGCCGCGGGTCAGTCCTAGGCGTTGGGCCGACAAGGCGAAAAGTAGAGATTCTCGGGCAAGTTGGGTTTCATCCATCGGTCTGACCCATTCAGCGACCCCGCCGATGCGGGCAGCTGTTTTCGAGCGCTTTGGAGTGTGGTGACGTTTTCTGCTCCTTTTGCAGCAACCGTAAAAGGCTGTGTGCGAGCGCTCGGGTTGTTTGAACCAGGCGTTTGCCGTTGCCGATCCAACACACGGACGCCCGGTCGACATGTAATTCACGTCTTCTCGTCCACTTTCTGGAGGTCAGCATCATGCGCATGCCTGTTGCGATTTTCACTGCCTCCGTCCTGATCCTCGCCCTCGGCGGAATCGCGCGGAGTCAAGCCTCGAAACCCGTCGACAATGGACGGCTGACAGGCGCCGACCGTGACTCGGGCAATTGGCTGATGTACGGCAGAACCTACGATGACCATCGGTTCAGCTCGTTAAAGCAGATCAATGAGCAGACAATCGCGAAACTCGGCTTGATTTGGAGTCGAGAACTTGGCACCACGCGTGGCCTGGAAGCAACGCCTATCGTGGAGAACGGCGTCATCTATACGACGGGGTCGTGGAGCATCGTGTACGCTCTCGACGCAAAGACCGGAGATGTTCGCTGGACATACGACCCGGCAGTTCCTCGCACCCGCGCCTTCTTCATCTGCTGCGACGTTGTCAATCGAGGCGTTGCCCTGTATCGGGGGAAAGTCTATGTCGGCACGCTTGATGGTCGATTGATCGCTCTCGACGCGCAGTCGGGAACGCCTGTGTGGAGCGTGTTGACGATAGACCCGATGCGACCATATGCGATCACCGGGTATCCGCGGATCGCCAAAGGCATGGTGATCATTGGCAACGCGGGTGCGGAGTACGGGGTCCGCGGATACATCTCCGCCTACGATGCGGAGACCGGGAAGATGGTCTGGCGTACACATACAGTGCCCGGGGATCCATCGCGCGGTTTCGAGTCGAAAGCAATGGAGCGGGCCGCGAAGACGTGGAGCGGAGACTGGTGGACCGTCGGCGGCGGCGGCACGGTGTGGGAAGGCATCGTCTACGATCCGTCGCTCGATCTTCTGTACTTTGGAACCGGAAATGCAACTGCTTGGTATCGCGACCTTCGCGGTAACCCTCAAGGCGACAACCTCTATGCGGCCTCGATCCTCGCCGTGCACGCTCGCAATGGCGAGCTGGCATGGTACTTCCAGACGGTACCTGGCGACAATTGGGACTACGACGCAACACAGCCGTTGTTACAGGCGGATCTCATGATTGCCGGTCGGCAGCGGAACGTGATCATGCAGGCATCGAAGAACGGATTCTTCTATGTCCTCGATCGCAAGACTGGAGAGTTTATTTCGGGCGCGCCGTTCGTGAGTGGAATCACGTGGGCAACCGGACTCGATCCGAAGACCGGCCGGCCGATGGAGTCGTCCTCCGCGTATGCGGGACTCCAACCGATCATCGTCTCGCCGGATCCGGGCGGCGCGCACAACTGGAACCCGATGGCGTTCAATCCCGCGACCGGGCTGGTGTACCTGTCGGCGAAAGTCGGCACACACGCAATTCATGCGCCTGATCCGCAATGGAAATACAATTCGAAGAGCGAGAATATCGGTTTCGATCCGCGCTATGAAGGGCCACTGAATGACAAGCTGCGTTCGCTGCCCCCGCCGAGCGGTGAACTGCTCGCCTGGGATCCGGTCAAGCAGCGTGCTGCCTGGAAGGCGAGCTACCCTGTCGTCGAAGGCGGTGGTGTGCTCACCACGGCCGCGAACCTGGTGTTCCAGGGTCGTGCCGACGGAGTGTTGGCTGCGTACCGCGCCACCGATGGTCAGCAATTGTGGAAGTTCGATGCGGGGACGGGCATTATGGCGCCGCCCGTGACGTATTTGGTCAACGGAATCCAGTTTGTGTCCGTGATGGTCGGGTGGGGCGGAGCCGACGCCGCGTTCAACGCACCGAACCGCGGCAAAATCAAACCAGGGTATGGACGGATTCTGACGTTCGCGCTCGGCGGGACCGCAACGCTCACCATTCGTGCGTTCGGCCACACCGAACCTCCGACGCCCGCCATCACGATGAATGCGTCACCCGAGACGGTCCATGAGGGGAAGCTGCTTTACGGTGGAAAATGCGCGCAATGTCATGGCATCGACGTCGTGGCCGGCCCGCTACCGGATCTCCGCTACGCGTCTAAGACGGTGCACGAGCAGTTCGAGGCAATCGTGCTGGGTGGTACGCGCTCGTCGCTCGGCATGCCGTCGTTCAAGGATCTCCTGGGCGCTGATCAGGTTAGGGCAATCCAAGCGTACGTTCTCTCACGCGCCAGTGAAGGAGCGAACCAGACGTCTAAATGAACGTTGTGCTTATGCGACAGATCAGCGAAACAGCGTTTGCGCCAGCTCGGTTGTTGTAGTGCCGCACAGCGTCGCACGCTGGCGTTCGGATCGGCGAAGCCGACGGCCAAACATTCGAATGGAGCCGGGACGCTCGTCTGATCGCGATGCGCGCGGCTCATTCGCGACGTTGTCTAGGCTGCCTCGAAAGGTGGGTCATGCCAGTACCGAAGTATGACGACCTCCTTGAGCCTCTACTGAAGGCCATGCATGACCTCGGCGGATCTGCTTCCATCGCCGAGCAGGAGGATCGCGTTGCCGCAAACGTCCATCTATCCGACAAGGATGTCGCGGAGATTCACCGCGGTAGTCTGACGGGCGCTAGCAGCCGGCGGGCAACCGCGTTCTCTCCAGGTAACGTTTCGCGCTGGTGGTTGAGTCTGGGTGTCACGCTGCAATCCCGCCAATTTCACCGTGCACCCTTTCGCGGTACCTGTTGGGGACTCGAACCCGTGTCGCGAGGTCACGAGCAGAGCGCGATCTGGCGGTCGTCGCTCGCCCAGGTCGCGCGATGTCACCTCACATGGTCTTGTTCTCAAGTCACCACCGTCG
>QHUE01000243.1 GCA_003221825.1 Gemmatimonadota bacterium | reverse complement strand
GACGGTCTGCACACCCTCGAGCGGATGCGCGAGCGACCCGTCGAGATACGCACGATCGAAAATCGCCCCAACCACGTGAAAGGCCGAAAAGCGGTTGGGACCCGCGTTTACGACGTAGAGCCGCAGGCGCTCGCCGACCCGCACGTTGATGGGATGGTGTGCGTACTCCGCTTCCCGACCGTTAAAAACCACATAATCGGGGGCCAGACCTAGGAGTTTTTCCCAGTCAATAGTGCGCGTCGAATCGGGGAGAGTCTTCGTATAGAACTCGCTCTGGACGAACACGAACTCTTTGGCAGACGTTCGGCCTTGCCGGGGGTCGACGATGATTGCCCCGTACATGCCGTTGGCGATGTGGAGCGCCACCGGCGCGGTGCCGCAGTGATACATGAACGCCCCGGGTACCCGTGCAACGAAGCGGTAACTCATCGAATCGTGCGGCATGAGGTTCACGTACGCACGACTCGGCGCTATTTCCGCGGCGTGAAAGTCCAGGCTGTGTGGCATCGGCGCCTGGTTCACGAGCGTGAAGTCCACGGTATCACCTTCGGTGACGCGCAGGACGGGACCGGGAACGCGGCCGTCGAATGTCCACGCGTCGTAGGTCACGCCGTCGGCGATCGTGATTTTCGCATGTTTGATCGCGATCCGCAGACGGTGCAGGTGTCCCGTGGCGCGCGGCGGAGCAGCCGCGTCGATCGGTGCCGGCTCGGCGGCAGAGCCGATCGGCGCTTCACCGTGAGACACATCGGCAGGCGCGTTGGTCGGCGGTGTTGCGGCCGGCTGGGTTCGCTGCTGAGACGGCTCGCCGCATGCGAGTGCGACGGTGGCGGTGAAGAGACCTGCAACGATGAGACGACGACGCATCAGCCGCTCCGTTTAATGGATGCGCGGAGCTTAGCCGTCGACTTTGCACCTCTTCATGAAAGCTTTGTGACGGTGTCTTTAGACTCCGCTGGATCGATCGCCCCCAGCAGCCGGAGCAAACCGTCGAGCGTCGTGAGCGGGTGCGGTGGGCACCCTGGGACCCACAAATCTACCGGGAGGATGTTACCGACGCCGGCGCTGACCTCCGGACTACCGCTGAATGGGCCACCGCTGATGGCGCAAGCCCCGACTGCAATGACCAGCTTCGGGGGCGGGACCGCCTCGTACGTCAGCTCCAGCGCGCGCCGCATGTTCCGGTTCACCGCGCCGGTCACGACGATGCCGTCGGCGTGTCGCGGCGAGGCGACGAACTGAACGCCGAACCGGGAGCGGGCGAAGACGACGTTGCCGAGCGCGACGAGCTCGGCTTCGCACCCGTTGCAGCTGCCGGCCACCACCGAGCGAAGGCGCAGAGAGCGCCGGAACAGCTTGCGCACGCGCTCGTCCAGCGCGTGGGCGAGCTCGACCTCGCCGGTGGCGGTGACCAGCGCGTCCCGTGTGGACGTCGCCATGCGGTAATCGCGGTTGTATCGGCCCTCCTCCGGGCTGAAGAGACACGCGCCGAGATCCGAGGACGCTTGGGGCCGGCCGCGGAAGCGCTCCGGAAAATCAGCGCCATCTCGAGGGAAGCGAATCGTCCGGATCCCCTGCTGCAATCTCGTTCTGAGCCAGGTCAACACGCCACGCGCCCTCGCATCAGAGGTCGTGCCCCGCGTACGACAGGTTGAAACTCTTGTTGCAGAGCGGGAAATCGGAAATCTCATTGCCGGGCATCGCCAACCCGAGGGCCGTCCAGTTGTGGAAGGAGGGGTCGGTGACCTTATGCCGGCGGACGCGCCCGGCGTCGTCCGTGATCACGACGTGTACGATCTCACCGCGCCAGCCCTCGACCATCGCCACAGCCAGCTCGCTCGGCCGCAGGGGCCCGCAGTCCACGCGCACCGGTCCCTTGGGAAGTGCACCCAGCTGCTCGATCGTGAATTCGAGTGACCGCTGGATCTCGAGCCGCCGGACCAGGGCGCGGGCGAGCACATCGCCGGCCCACATCGTGGCGACCGGGATGTGGGCGAACCGGAAAATCCCCCAGGGGTGATCGTGCCGCACATCGCGCGGCAGCTCGCACGCCCGGGCGACGGGCCCGACGAACCCGTACTCGACACACGCGCTCCGGGGCACGACCCCGACGCCCTCGAGCCTGGCCTGGACCGAGGCGGTCTCGAAGAGGAGCGTGAGCGCCGGATCGAGCTCCGCGCGCAGACGCTGCAGCCGGTCGCGCATCTCGGCGGCCATGGCGGGCGTGAGGTCGAAGGCTGCGCCTCCTGGCCGCACCAGGCCTCTCCCGTAGCGGTTCCCGGAGAGTGTCATCAGCAGATTGAGACACTCGCCGCGCATGCGCCCCAGGTATGACGCCGCCGGCTGGAACGCGATGTCCGCCGCGATCGCACCGAGATCACCGATGTGATTCGCCAACCGCTCCAGCTCGAGCGCGATGGCACGGATCGTTTGCCCCCGCGGCGTCGTGCGAGTCCCGGCGAGCGCCTCGAGCGCGCCACAATAGGCACCGCCGTGCCCGATCACCGTATCTCCGGCGATCGACTCCGCGACGAGCATCCCCCGCTCTCGGCCCACGCGCTCCAACAGTCCTTCCACGCCACGATGCTGGTAGCCGAGCACGATCTCGAGAAACAGCACCTGCTCGCCGTGCGCCTGAAACCGGAAATGCCCGGGCTCGATGACCCCCGCATGTACGGGGCCGACGGCCAGTTCATGCACTTCGTCCCCAGCAATCTGAAAGAAAGGGTACGCCTCGCGATCCGACACCGCGACGTGCCGCCCCGCTGGGAGATGATCGGGAGGGTGCCGCCGCAGCGGCTTGAGCGAAGGATGACCCTCGGGAAGCACGCCGCATTGTTCCGCGAGCTCGCGCTCGAAGGCATGCGCCTGGGGGCAGGCCGGCGTGAGCGCAGGATAGCGATCGCCGACGACGGCGCTCGTCACACCCAGCTCCCCCTGCGCGTCGTCCGCCAGGATCGCCACGAGGCGCGTTCGCCCACTCTCTTCCGGGGTGCCGAAGAGCGAGGCGATGCGCCAACCGCCAGCGACCGCGTCCGTCACCGATTGCCCAAAGCATTCCACCGGCTCGACGGCGATCGCGGCAAACGGAATGGCGCGCCGGTTGCGCAGGCCGGGTTCCCGCAGAAGGCTCACGGTGCAGTACCGCCGAGCGCCATGGCCGCGCGAGTCAGGACGTCGCGTAACGGGCCCGGAATGTAGAAGCCCAGCATCAGGACGATGGCGGCGAGCGCGACGGGACCCGCCACGAGCCACCGGCTCTCCCGAACCGGTACG
>QHUE01000285.1 GCA_003221825.1 Gemmatimonadota bacterium | reverse complement strand
CTGGGAACTCCTGCGCCGATCCTTTCGCAAACGAGAGCGCCGCGGGCGCGGCGGTCTCCGGCTCGGCGCCCCACACTTTGATTTCCGGCTGCAACGCTTTCACGGCACTGGCCACGCCCGTGACCAGGCCGCCGCCGCCGATCGCGGCAATGATGGCGGCGGTGTCCGGCGCATCCTCGAGAATCTCGAGGCCCATCGTCGCGTGACCGGCTATGAAGTTCTGATCGTCGAATGGATGGATGAACGTCCCTGCCACGCCGGGATACGAACGGTCGTCGAGCGCCTGCCAGGCGACCGCATATGGCACGAGCACGAGCTTCGCGCCCAATGCGCGCATGCGCTCGAGCTTCGCGGCGGGCGCCGTCTCGATCGCGACGACGGTGCACGGCACACCCGCGGCGCGCGCGGCGTACGCGACACCCTGGCCGGCATTGCCGGCGCTGATCGTCCAGACGCCACGCCCACGCTCGGCGTCGGACAACAGTGCAACGGCGTTGGCAGCGCCTCGCAGTTTGTAGGCGTTGATCGGTTGCAGGTTCTCGAGCTTGAGCCGCACGTCCGGGAGTCCCGGCCCGAGCTCCAGGCGGACCAACGGCGTGCGAACGATCGTTCCGGCGATGCGCTTGCGGGCGTCCCGGATCTCACTCAACGCGATGGGACGGACCGCTTCAAGCACGCAGCACCAGCGCCGCGGCTGCCACGTCCTCGACCGCGACGCCCACCGACTTGAACAGCGTGATCTCCTCGGCGTTGCGCCGGCCGGGATCCGCCCCGGCCACGACAGCGCCGATCTCCGTCACCTCAGTGCGCGCTGCGATGACGTCGCCCGATTCGCGCAGCGCCGCTTCGCGCGAGTCAACGAAGATGCGCGCCGTGGTGACGAGATCGTCGTCCAGCTCGCGCCAGTCGGGGCGTGTTGCGCCGATCGCATTGACGTGCGTGCCGGGCGCGAGCCAGCGCCCCTGCAGCACGGGCGTCGTCGCGTTCACGGCGACCACCACGACGTCGGCGCCGCGTACCGCATCGGCCGCCGTCGCTGCAGCCTTCACGCCATGACGCTGGGCGAACGCCGGCGCGTTTCGAGGACTCCACACACGCACTTCCTTGAATGAACGGGCGTGACGCAGCGCGGCGAGGTGACTCTTTGCCTGGACGCCGGATCCGAGGATCGCGAGCACGGACGCGTCCGCGCGGGCCAGCCGCTGGGTCGCCACCGCCGACGCCGCGGCGGTCCGCATCTCGGTGATCAGGCGGCCGTCCATCACGGCGAGCGGCTCGCCGGTCTCGGCCTTGAACATCACAATGAGGGCATGGTGGGTGTGGATCCCGACGTTCTGCGGATAGAACGTGACGAGCTTGGCGCCGAGGGCCCCCCCGTCCGCGTACGCCGGCATGACGGCGAAGAAGCCGTGATGGGGAGCGACGGGGAGCACGGTGCGTACCGGCTGTACGACCTTGCCCGAGGACAACGCCGCGAGCGCCTGCGCGATGGCGGGAATCAGGTCCGGGTAGTGGAGCCGCTGCGCAACCGCCGGCTCGTCGAGGACGTTCACGGCCGGGCCGTTACCGCAATCCGTAGACGACGACGCGGTTGGAGAACGTCGGGAGGTACACGTGTCCGTCGGCGATCGTCGGCGGTGAGAACTTCGCGTATGTGCCTGCTCCATCGCGCGCCGCATTCTGCTGGTTGTTCCACAACTCTCGGGTGATGTCGTTCGCGTCGAACGCCCTCAGAATGCCGGGTGTGACGAAACTTTCCGCATCACCGCTCATGGCGTATGACGCCCAGAGAATGCCGGTCCCGTCCGTGGACCCGTTGGATGACACCGATAACACCGCGCCGCTCTGCCCGGTCGGTCCACCTGTGCCAAGGAAATCGATCTCGCCGGTGCGATCCAACTGATTGCTGCCGCGGTCGAACGGGATCGCTCTCAAGACATCATTCTCGGACCACACATAGATGAATTCCTTCGCGCTGCCTTTGTAGTACGCCGCCTGGCAGTGCATGTTGGAGCTGGAGCCCAGCGGGACGACTTGCTGCACCTGGTTGACGGACGGCACGTACCCGCCCATCGCGTCCTTGTCCAACAGATACAGATTCCCGTCCTTGCCTCCGGTGAGGAAATAGGATGAGTTCGGAATCAGGAACCCACCCATCGTTCCGTAATCCAGGTCATTGTCATTGAGAAACTGAAAATCCTGAGGCGTGAAGTAGCTCGCCACGTTCAGGGTCGATCCGGACGGTGTGAGCTTCAGGGCGCTTTCGCCGCGATTCGTCAGATTCGTCGGATCACCGCTGTCCCCCACCGTTCCGTTGCCGGCCACGACATACAGATTGCCACCGTCAGCGGCCATGGCCATGCCGCTCTCCCACATGCCGCCGGCATATCCGTTGGGCGTGACGTTGTAAACGACTTGTTGCTGCAGGGTGCCGGCGTCGTATCCCAGAATCCAGCCGTGATACGGCCCCCAATCGCAGTGAGACGAGAAACTCACGTAGACGACGCCGTTGAGCAGCGTCAATCCCTGACGCTGGTTCTGCCGCTGGGAATCGAATGTGACGGTGCCGTTGACGCTGCCATCGCCAATGCCGCTGACGGCGGCGGTGATAAGTTTCGGACCGCCGGCGACTTCATTGCCGGTAACGATGCTCACCGCGTGGAGGTACTGCGCGAACTGGCTGCCAGTGGTACTGCGGGCGACGAAATACATTGTCTCGCTCGCGGTGTCGATCACCGGGGTGCCAACGATCCCCATTTTTCCGCTGAAATTTGTGTACGTGCCACCACATGCTCCGGTCATATCGGTATTCATCGGGGGGCGCCAGCCCGACCGCGTGAAGTTTTTTTGCCAGTACAGCGTGCCGTTGTCGCCGTCATAGGCATACAGCGTGTTGTTGACCGTGGCGATGTAGACCACGTTGTGGTAGCCGCCGCCGATGAAGACGTGGCCCA
>QHUE01000284.1 GCA_003221825.1 Gemmatimonadota bacterium | reverse complement strand
GCTTTCAGCCGTCCGGAGGCACAATGCAGCCGCTTGTCGGGCCGGTGCTGACGAACGGTCTGACATTTCAGTACTACGCCGCGGACGGGAGCGTCACCGCCGTGAAGAATCAGGTGGCACGGGTCGATATCACCGTGCGTGCGCGAACGACCTCAGCGATACGCGGAGGCGGCCAGGCACCGGCGGCGACGGTGGTAGACAGCATCTCGACCAGTGTGGCGTTGCGTAATAACCGGCGGTTCTAGGGCCGACCGGAAACTCATGAAGGAGCTAGGCATGAAACGGATCCTGCGGGACGAGCGCGGCATGGCGCTCGCAGTCGCGATCTTCGCCCTCGTCGTCGTGGGGGCGCTGGTCGCCGGAGCGTTCTTTGCCGGCACCCAGGAGCAACGGGTCGGCGAGAACCAGCGTCGCGTAATGACCTCGTTCGGCGTTGCCGAAGCAGGTGTCCAGGAGCGTGTGATGTCCTGGGACCCGACGACGATGAACAAACGCAACTCGTATCCACAGGACTCGGTGGTGATCGGGCCGAACCAGCCCACCCCCAACGGAACGGGCAGCTATGGCGGCTACAGCTATAAGCTGGGGCCGAACCTGTTCTTGATCGACGTGACCGGCCGCGACAATGCCAGCGCTGCCGGCGTCATCGCGGGCGGCGGTGGCGCGCGGCAACGGCTCGGCATGATCACGCGTATCGCGCCGATCGACTTCGGCATCCACGCGTCGCTGACGACGCAGGGATCGACGAACCTGGCGGGTAATGCCGCCGTCAATGGCGCCGATTCGATTCCGTCGGGCTGGACCAGCTGCGATCCTCCGGGTCCGGCGCAACCCGGCATCCGGGATCAGGGCGGCAACGTGACGGAATCCGGGAACGGCTCAGTGACGGGGAATCCGGCGGTCGTGAACGACCCGAGCATCAACAACAACACGTTCACGACGTTCGGTGGAGCGACCTACGACCAGCTGGCGGCGCGCGCCAACGTCACACTTGGGTCTGGTGTGTACAAGACGAATCCGGCCTTCAACGGGGCGCTGTGCGACAAGACGGACCTGCTGAACTGGGGCGATGGGATGAACCCACTCTCCGCGTGTGGATCGTATTAGTGATCATCCAGGGTGACCTGAATACCGCCGGTGGTGGTAGCACCGACGCCCACTTCTGGGGTGGCGTCCTGGCGAAGAACGCCGACCTGTCGATTCAGAGCCTGAGTGGTAAGGCGACGTTGAACTACTCTAGCTGCAGCATCTTAGCAGCTTTGCAGGCGACGAGTCCGATCTCGATGATGCGTTCCAGAGGGTGGGTCCAGCTCTACTAGAAGTGGTCTAAGTAGCGGCAGGCAAACCAGTTGTTGCTTCGGCCTCAAGTAGGTTCGAGGCTTGACAGGATAAGGGGCGGGGCCTATTGTAGTTTGCCCTCGCCCCTTCTTGTCTCTACGCCAAAAGGTGCACATGGCCCTTTTTGGGTTATTTGGCGGCAAAAAAACCTCGGTCGGCCTGGATATTGGCTCCGGCATCATCAAACTCGTGGTCGTCGACCACGGGGGCAGCGAAGCCGAGCTGACGAAAGTCGCGACAACCGAAGTCGCCGCCGATGCCATCGTCGAGGGTGAAGTCATGGACCCCGGCCTGGTTTCGGAGGCTATTCGGGGTCTGTTCGAGGCCGCAGGGGTGAAGCGCAAATCGGTCGTGACCGCCGTCGGCGGCCGCGACGTCATCGTCAAAAAAATCCAGATGGACCGCATGAAAGAGGCGGACGCCCGCGAGGTGATCCGTTGGGAAGCCGAGCAGCACGTGCCGTTCGATATGGCCAACGTGGAGCTCGATTTCCAGATCCTCGATCCGGAGGCCGAGGGCCTCCAGATGAACGTCCTCCTGGTGGCGGCGAAACGCGAGCTCGTCGAGAGTCGCGTCGCGCTGCTCAGCGAAGCGGGACTCGATCCTTCGGTGATTGACGTCGATGCCTTCGCGATCCACAACGCCTTCGAGCTGAACCACCCCGACGCCATGCAAGGCGTCGTGGGGCTCGTCAACATTGGGCACGAAGTCACCAACGTAAACATCCTCGAGGACGGCGTCCCGGTGCTGACCCGGGATCTCTCCGTGGGCACGCGGCGCTTCCGCGAAGACTTGCAACGCGAAAAAGGGCTCGCGAGCGAGGAAGCGGAACGGGTCATTCAGGGACAGTCGCAACATGGCGACCTGGCCGGCTACGTCAGCGCGCGCGGCGAGGAAATCTCGGTCGGCGTGGAGCGCGCCGCCGCGTTCCTCGCGACGGCGTCGCGCTCGGCCGGTGGGCTGTCGCGCGTCTACACGACGGGCGGCGGCGCGCGCATCCCGGGCCTGAACGACGTGCTCGGCGCGCGGCTCAGGGTCCCCATCGAGCTGGCGAATCCGGTGCAGCGGCTGCGCGTGAAGGATGATGTGTTCGAGGCGGTCCCGGTGGACGAGGTCGCGCCCCTGCTCATGTTGGCGGTCGGCTTGGCGCTGAGGCGCGCCTCATGATTGAGATAAACCTACTCCCAGGAAAGAAGAAGAAGGCCCCGGGAGCCGGCATGAAGATCTCGATGCCGGACTTCAAGGGCCTCATCGCGCAGGTCAAGGATCCGTGGCTGATCGGCGCGATTGGCGCCTGGGTGGTGGTAGGGGGCGGCGGCGCGCTGTTGTTCATCACCGACCGCGCCCGGCTCGCCGCGGCCGAGACGCGACTCGAGAATGTGCGCACCGAGAAGCGGCGCTACGACATCGTGATAGCGCAGAAGCGCCAGGCCGAGAAGGTTCGCGATTCGCTGCTCTACGAGATCAATGTGATTAAAGGTATCGACGCCGACCGCTACATCTGGCCGCACGTCCTCGATCAGGCGACGAAGGCGCTGCCGCCCTACACCTGGATCACCAGCATCCAGTCGGTGTCGACGCTCGTCGCGCCGGGACAGGGGGCGGCGGCAGCGAACGGCCCGGTCACCGTCGAGCGGGATTCGACCGGTGCTCCGTCGGTCCGCGTCTCCATCAGAGGGCGCACGGTGGATATCCAGGCCTATACGACGTTTCTGCGACAGCTCGCCGCGTCGCCGTGGTTCACCGACGTGACGCCGGCCAGCTCGCAAACCGTGATCGAGGCGGACCGTCCGGTCACGGAGTTCAACGTGACGATCAGCTATCGCATTGCGGATTCGGTCTACATCCGCACGGTCCCGCTCGTGCAATCGGTGAGGTAGCCATATGGCAATTTTACCGACCGACCAGCGCAGCCAGATCATGGCGCTGCTCGTCCTCGTCGCTGGAGCGGGCGGCTATTTCTTCTGGACGAAGCTGCACACGCCCGACATCACGCGCGTGACGGCGGCGAACCAGGAGTCCGACAGCCTCGAGAAGATCGTCGCCGCCGCCAAGGCCGATCTCGCGAGCGGCAGCATCGAGGATCTGCGCCGCCGTGTGGAAGAGTACCAGGGCTCGCTCGAGCTGATGCGGCGCCTGGTGCCCGAGCGCAACGAAGTCCCGACGCTGATCGACGACATCTCGACCAAAGCCAAAGTCCGCGGCATCACGCTCGGCAAGATTCAGCCGCTCACTCCCGAGCCCGGCTCGCCGTTCGACACCTATCGCTACCGGCTCGAGGTGTACGGCCATTACGACCAGATCGGCGAGTATCTCGCCGATGTCGCGTCGCTGCCGCGCATCGTCGTGCCGCAGGACGTCATTCTGTCGTCCGCCACGCCGGCGGTGCAGAAGCTGCTCGGCGACACGGCGGGCGCGCTGCTCTTGGCCGAGTTCTCGATTCGCACCTTCGTGAAATCGTCTCTGCCGGCGCCCGCACCCAAGCCCGGAGCCCCTCGTGCGCGCAGCTAGCGTCGCGCTTGCGTTGGTTGCAGTAACGGGGCCGGTGGCCGCGCAGCAGCGGCGGGACACCGCCGTCGCCGTGCCGGCGCAGTCGCTGATCCGCGAGGTCTTCGCGTACGAAGGCGGCGGTCGCGACCCGTTCATGTCGCTGCTCAAGTCCGGCGACGTGCGGCCGCTGATCTCGGACCTGAAGCTCACGACCGTCGTGTACGACGGCCGCTTCGCCTCGCGCAGTGTGGCGGTACTGCGCGACATCACCAATCGCCGCATCTACCGCGTGAAAACGGGCGACATCGTCGGGCGCTTGAAGGTGACGCAGATCCGGCCCCGTGAGGTCGTATTCACCGTGCAGGAATTCGGTTTCGAGCGGCAGGAGACGCTGTCGCTCGCCAAGCAGGAGGAGACGCCATGAGGGCAAGCGGTCGTTCAGGACTTCACGCTGTCCAATCCCGCGCGGCTCGTCATCGACCTGCAGGGGACGCGCCTCACGGCGCCGGTGGCGCTGTACGACGGCCAGAACCGCGGCGGCGTGCGCAACGTGCGCTACGCGCAGTTCAAGCCCGACGTCGTGCGCGTCGTGATCGATCTCGATGCGCTCAAGGACTACCAGGTCGACCGTGCGGCCGGCCAGGTGCGCGTGCGCATCGGCAGCGACCGCACCGCGTTCGCGGCGTGGTCGAGCAACACGGTCGCGGTGGCGACACCCACGCCCGTTCCCCCTCGCCGCGCCGCGGAGAGGGGGTCAGGGGGTGAGGCCGCCGCCCGGGTGACGACGCCGACGCTCAGCCAGCCGATGTCGATCGAGGATTATCTGGCGGCGCACCGCGCCGAAGCGGCGCAGTCGCAGGCGGCGCGCATCACCGTGCAGTGGGACAACGCCAGCATCGAGGACGTGGTCGCGGGCTTCGCGGCGTTCAGCGGCCGCACCATCATCCTCGGCAAGGACATCAAAGGCAACGTCACCGCCGAGGTCAAGAACCAGCCGTGGGATCTGGCGATGTACGCCGTGCTCGAGTCCCAGGGCCTGGCGGTGAAAACGCTGCCCGGAGGGATCCTCAACGTCGTCAGCCAGATCGAGCTGGCGCGTGCCGACTCGACCGTGCCGATCACGACCCGACTGGTGCGCGTCAACTATGCGAAGGCGACGTCGCTCGTGCCGTCGGTGGTCTCGATTCTCAGCAAGCGCGGCAACGCAGTGGCGGACTCGACGAGCAACTCGCTGGTCATTACGGAAGTCACGTCGCGCATCGACGAGGTCGTGGAGTTCGTGAAGGGTCTGGACCAACGCACGCCGCAGGTCTCGATCCAGGCGAAGATCATTTTCGTCGATCGCACCGACGTCGAGGAGCTCGGGGTGAAATACGACCTCGGCTCGACGACGCAGTTCTTCAACAAGCTGGTGCAGCGTCCCGACCCACGGAGCGCGCAGCCCGTGGACACGGACCTCGACGGTGTGCCTGACGCGTTGGTGCCGACCAAGAACTTCTTGCCGACCGAGAACATCGTCTCCCTCGGCGGCAACTCGCTGTCCGCGCTCGGCAACGCCAGCCAGGAGGTAATCAACCCGGCGCTCGATCTCATCTTCTCGACCGCCATCGGCAACTTCGATCTGACGGCGTTCGTGCAGGCGCTGCAACGCGTCGAGCTGGCCGACATCCAGGCCGAGCCGACGATCACCACGCTCGACAACCGGCAGGCCGAGATCCTCGTCGGTGACCGCGTGCCAATCCGCGTCATCGATGTGAGCGCCGTGAACACGGGCGGTGGGACCGGTCAAGCGGTTCCTCGCGCCACGGTGTCGTTCCAGCAGACCGGCATCAACCTGCGCGTCACGCCGCATGTGACGGGAACCCGTCAGATCCTGATGGAAGTGCACGCCGAGCGCTCCAACATCCGGCCGGCGGCGGTAGACGTCGGATTCACGTTCCAGACGCAACAGGCGGACAATCAGATCCTGGTCAGCGACGGCGAAACGGCTGTAATTGGCGGACTTACGGTGACCGAGGTCACGGTAACGAAGTCCGGAATTCCGTTTCTTGTAGATCTGCCGATTCTGGGCAAGCTGTTCGGCTTCACGTCGCAACAGGAGAATCGGCGTGATCTGCTCATTCTGATTACGCCACACATCATCGACGATCTGGTCGCGCCCAGCGGGCAGTAAGTCCCGCGGGCCGATAGCGGAGAGGGTAGATATGCGGCTGGTCAGTCGCGGCACCGCACTGTTGAGCATCGCGTCGCTCGCACTCGGCATCTACGCGTGCGAGACGTCGCGGCGCATTGGTGGCGTTCAGCCCGATATCACGCCCCCGGTCATCACGCTCACGAACACCGCGGGCGATACGCAGGACATCGCCGGCGGGCTCCGCTTCGGCGTGCAGGCCATCGATAACCTGGGTCTGAAGAGCGTCGATCTCACGTTCAGCGGCGGGTTGATCAGCACGCTGGACACGAACTTCAATACGACTGTCAAGAACTACAGCGTCGGGCGGACCCTGACCTTTTCGTCGAGCTCCGGCGCCGGCGGCCTGATCACGATCGTCGGCCGAGCCACCGACGGTAACGGCAACTTCGCCGAAGACACGATCACGATCTTCCTCTCGAACGTGCAGGCGCTGCGCGTGATCTTGGTGTTGCCATCGCCCGGCGCGCTCGGGTCCACCGGCAAGGGCATTCCGGTCGACGTCATCGCCGTCCAGACAGGCGGCATCGCAAAGATCGGGTACCTCGTCTCGCCGGCGACGAGCGTGACCAATCCGACGGCGCCGCCCAGGGACTCGATCGCGTTCGGCGCGCCGCTGGCGGACTCGGTGGAGTACGTGGATACGCTGGTGGTCGTGCCCTCGAGCGGGACGTTCAACGTCCAGGGATTCGCGGAAGACTCGGCGGGGCGTCGCGGATTCTCAAGCGTCGTGACCGTCACGATTCAGTCGGTCGCCACCGACGTGACGCCGCCGATCGTGGCGCATCGGATCGCCTCGCGTGTGGAGGTGGACGACACCATCCACGTGCGTGCGCAGGATCCGAGCGCGATCTCCTGGATCGGATTCAAAGTGGACACGGGCGGCGTACAGATGAAGTTCGATACCGTGAATGTCGCCGCCGGCAACCTCACCGACGTGACGCGGAATTTCAGCCTCGGCCTGCAGGGGCTGTCGCCGCTGCCGCATACGATCGTCGTGACGGGCTACGCCTGCGATGGGGCGGTCGCGCGCAACTGCTCCTTCACGAACAGCACGACGCTGATTCCGAGCGCGCCGATCCGGGCCAGCAAGACCGCCGCCACGACGTACCGGCCGCAGCTCTCCCCGCAGGGGCTGATCGACACGGTGATCGTGGTCGCCGGCATCACCCGCTCACTGCCGTTCGGCGGCCGGATCGCCGACGCGATCTTCAACGGCAACGACTCGAGCCTCTATCTTACGAACCCGGCGCTCGGCCGCGTCGAGATTTTCCAGGTGGCCAACACGTCGTTCGTCGCCGCCGGCATTCCGACGGCGGGGCCAGTGCCGTGGGGTATCGCGCTCTGGCCGCGCGATACGCTCGGCCATTACGGCGACTCGATCGTCGTGGCGAACGCGGGCGGTGTGGAGCTGTCGATCATCGACGTGCGCACCGGTGTGCGCCGTCTCGCCTGGCGGCACGACTTGCCGGACTATTTGATCGAGACCTATCGCGTGCTGCTGTCGCCGCTGCGCGAGGACATCACCGTGTACGACGTCTCGGACCGGCCGCAGTACGTCGGCACCGTGTGCCGGGTGA
>QHUE01000283.1 GCA_003221825.1 Gemmatimonadota bacterium | reverse complement strand
TCTCGATCAGCCCGAGCTCGGACACGGCAAACGCCCGCGTGCGCGCCCGGTCTCGACCCAGATGGGCGCGCAGCTCCTGGAGCACCTTGTCGCGGTTGGAGCGCGTCTCCATGTCGATGAAGTCGACCACGATGATCCCGCCGATATCGCGCAGCCGCAGCTGGCGCGCCACTTCCCGCGCCGCCTCGAGGTTCGTGCGCAGAATCGTGCTTTCGGGATCCCGCTTGCCGGTGTAGCGCCCGGTGTTCACGTCGATCGAGATCAGCGCCTCAGTGGGCTGGATAATGAGATAGCCGCCGGTCGGCAGGTCCACGCGCTGCTTGAAGAGATTGCGGATCTCCGCCTCGACGTCGTATTCGTCGAAGAGCGGAGTCTCAGTGGTGTACAGCTTGACCCTGGGCAACAGCTCGGGGTCGATCTGCTTCAAGTACTGCTCGACTTCGTTGTACAGGAGCTTGGAGTCGACGAGTAGCAGGTCGACGTTGTCCGACAGCAGGTCGCGCACGATGCCGCGCGTCAGGCTCGTCTCGCGCTGTACGAGCGCGGGTGCACGGCCCGACGACGCTTTCCGCTGAATCTTCTTCCAAAGGCTGAGGAGATGGTCGATCTCGCGCTTGCAGCTCGCTTCCGTCAGGTCGTCGGCGACGGTCCGGATGATCCAGCCGCCGGAATCTGCGGGAACGAGCTTGGTGACCATCTCGCGCAGTTTGGCGCGCTGATCGCGCGCCTCGATCTTGCGTGAGACGCCCACCTTGGAGGCGAACGGCATGTAGACGAGGAACCTGCCGGCGAGCGAGACCTGCGCCGTAACGCGCGGTCCCTTGGTCCCGATGGCTTCTTTGATGACCTGGACAAGCTTGGTCTGACCGCGCTTCAACTCGTCGGCGATGTTGGGTGCCGGGCGCCGGCGGGACCGCTCCCTGGGGGGGCCGGGGGGGCCGGGGGGGCCGGGGGGGCCGCGCCGCTTCGCGACCGGCTGGCCGCCGCCGTTGCCACCGCCGTTGCCGTTCCCGTTGCCGTTTTCTTCGTCGGCGTCGTCGGGCTCACGGTCCTCGGGGTCTTCGTCCTCTTCGGCTTCGATTAGATCGGAGGCGTGGAGAAAGGCACTCTTTTCGGCACCGATGTCGACGAACGCCGCCTGGATGCCGGGCAGAACAGCCTCGACCTTGCCGACATAGATGTCGCCGACCGAGCGGTGGGAGTCAGGACGATCGACCAGGAGCTCAACAAGGCGGTCGTCCTCGAGAATGGCCACGCGGGTCTCCCGCGGGCTGCCGGAGATCAATATCTCGCGCTTCAAAGCAGTTACCCTCGCGCCCCGGCGGGAAACAGCCACCCCCCGGGAGCCTGTGGTTTTCCCAGCAGTAGTCCAACTCGCCCGGCCGATGTGGCGTGGGCAGTGCGATGAGTCGATTGGAGAGGCGGCTGAGAGACGCCAGAGCCCAATTCATGCGGCTAAAGCTAGGATGAGGAGAGACTTAGGTCAATCTATCAGACCGCCCAACAGTTGCCGGGCGATGACGACGCGCTGAATCTCGCTGGTTCCTTCCCCGATTTCGCAGATCTTGGCGTCCCGCATCATGCGCTCGACGGGGTATTCGGTCGTGTATCCGTAGCCGCCGTGCAGCTGGACTGCCTTTGTCGTCGCCCGCATGCAGAGCTCGGAGGCATAGAGCTTCGCCATCGCCGCTTCCTTCTTGAACGGATGGCCGTGCTGTTTGAGCCAGGCGGCGTGATACACGAGCTGCTTGGCGGCTTCGATCTCGGTCGCCATGTCGGCCAGCGCGAAATGCACGCCCTGGAAGCTCGCGATGGGCCGCCCGAATTGCTTGCGCGTCGAAGTGTAGGTCAAGCACTCCTCCAGCGCGCCTTCCGCCAGTCCGAGCGACAGCGCGGCGATGCCGATCCGTCCGCCGTCGAGCGTGTGCAGAAACTGGCGGAACCCGTTGTTCACCGGTCCGAGGACATTTTCCTTGGGAACGACCGCGTCCTGAAAGATCAGCTCGCGGGTGTCGGACGCCCGCCATCCCAGCTTGTCTTCCTTCTTGCCCGAGAGAACGCCGCGGTTCTTGGGCAACTCCGTGGCGTGACCGATCCCGACGCGTTTCGTCTCGTCCAGATCGCAGGTGTCCTTCGTGACGATGAAGGCCGTGATGCCGTGCGTGCGCTTTGCGCTGGGATCGGTGCGCGCCGTGACGCAGAAGATCTCGCCCACGCCGGCGTGGGTGATGAAGATCTTGGAACCATTCAGTGACCGTGATGGCGTGGCTCGCATCGACTTTCGCCAGCTCATGAATCACCGTGATGTACGACAGGTAATCCATTCCCGACCCGCCCATTTCCTCCGGCCACGGGATGCCGAACAGCCCGAGCTCGGCCATCTGCTTCACGTTGTCCCAGGGGAAGCGGCTGTCGAGGTCGTATTGGCGGGCGGTGGGTTTGACGACGTTTTTGGCGAAGTCTCTGACCATCTCGCGGACTTGGAGATGGTGGTCGGAGAAGTAGAGGGCGTCGTGCATGTCGGGGAATATACCAGCATCCCCCTTCCACTCCCCTCCCCCTCTCGTACGGTTGCGGTTAGAAAAGCCGCAGGCTCATGCCGATCGCGCCACCGGCGTTGGCCTCCTGGAGAAAGCCCCAGATCCGGAAGCGACGGATGCCGAGGCCGGCGAGGACAGCGGGATTGTGGTCCCGGCCCGTCTCTCCTAGGCCAAAGTCGAACGTCAGCCACGGCTCGCCGGCGAGGCTCCGCCACCCCTTCGAGATGTCTCGCTCTCGGTGGTACAGGCTGTCAAGCTGGGCAAGCTGTTCGTTTTTGTGCCGCAGGGTACTGTCCGACCAGTCGAGCGCATGCTGCTGCGCCGCACTCACCGAGTCGGCGCCGCGGAGCTTGTCCTTCAGGCCGCGACGCTCCTCGTCGGCCTGCAGCAGCCGCTGGAAGACGCTTTCCGTGATCACGATGAGTCTCCTGCCACGAATCTGCACGATGTAACTGCTGTCGCTCAGCACCTTGACCACGACCGCGGTCGGGATCGTGTCCTGCGCGAGTCCGGGAATAGGCGCGAGTGTCGTCGCGCCGAGGATCGCGGCCCAACACCACAGGTTGCGCTTCATTTGTCCTGTCCGAATTGCCGGAGGTAGCGTTCCCACAACTCATCGCCCTGCAGCTTGCTGATCTCCTCCTTCTCCTGCGCGGTACGGGCGTCTATCAACAGCCGCTCCTTCTGCTGGGCATCCCGGAGTCGTTGGGCTTCTGCTACCGCACGCATCCGTTCACCGTCCGAGATACCGGCTAGCCTGGCGGCTTCTGCAGCGCGCTTTTCTTGCTCGCGCTGCTGAGCTTCCTCGTCCTTGAGCTTTTGGCGCAGCGCATCTTTGCGCGCTTTGTTGAAAATTGACCAGCCGAATACCCCGGCAAGGCCGGCCGCGATGAACGGCAGGCTTTTCTTGGGGAGGACGTTCGCCTTCGTTGCCACGAGCACGACGACGACGATGAGAATCAGGATCAGCGGAATCAGTAGGTCGAGCTGTAGGCCGAACATTAGTTGTCCCCCTCTTTCCCTGCTTCCTTCTGCTCCTGTCGATCCTTCTGTCTTTTCTCGATCGTGGTGATGAGCTTGTGGACGGGGCCGGTGCCGAGGCCAATCGCGATCCCCGAGGCAAGGATGGCGGGCCAGCCTGACGGGATCGGCTGCTCAGGCAGCCCGCCCGGCAACAGCTGCGCGGGGAGGTTCGTGGGGATCTCCCACAGTTTCATGAAGTCGATTTTGAGCCAGAACGCCACGCCGATCCCCAGGGCGATGCCCACGACCTTCGTCGCGATCCGCACCCAAGCCGCGCGCACCAAGTCTCCGGAGATCACGAGCGTGTTGCCCGCGTAGGCCGTCTGCTTGTTCAAGAGCATGTCGTTCACGCGGTTGATGATCGGCTGGATACGCTCGATGGGCACGTATTCGAACACGCGCAGGCGGCGCTCGAGCCGAGTCTTGAGTGCCTGGGCGCGCGCCGTCCACACCTTGCTGCGCTTGTTCTTACAATCCCAGTAATCGAAGAGACTCTTGCCGACCTCTATTGCCCGCTCAACCAGCAGCGCCACCGCGAGCGCCAGCGCGAACAGCACGGTGACGGTCGCGAGTGTATCCACCGGCGAGGGCTTTACGGCCTGGGCGACTGTGTCTGCGACTACCCATGCCGGGTTCATGGCGTCGTGAAGAGATAGGGTTTGTGACGGAACGCCTCGATGCGTTGCAGCGTGTCGGGCGATGCTTCCCACGTCTTCCGATAGAACTTGACGAGATCCTCGAACTCGGCGTACGGGAAGTTTGATCCCGGACACGCTTTACTCGAGATCTGCCGATGGGGAATGATCGTCTTCTTGAAGTCGGCGACGTCGATCTTGGGATACAGGAAGCTCCAGAGCGCGACGACACGGGCGCCGGCGCGGAGCTGCACATCGGTCGGGCGGATCGCGCCGTAGCGGCCGTCGGCGTTGGAGTAGGGGACGGCCGGGTTCGTCTCGAAATTGCCGTTGAAGCTGATCCCGAGCGAGCGCTGGTTGTAGCCGACGGCGTGATTGCCGTAGCGGTCCCACCGGCAAAAGGCATGAATGGAGCCGTCGGAGAGAATCACGCAATTGTAACCGGTGATCCACGGTTGGCCGCCGTCGCTGGTGCGGTGCGTGATCACTTTCACGACGTCCTCAAACGTACTCGTGCTCGACATCGCGGTATGGTGAAACACGACGAGATCGGGATCCGCCTTGCGCCGGTGGACGCCTTCCAGGACCTTCACGTCCACGCCGCCCTCGTATGGGATGTCGATGTACGCGCCGGCGGCGACATCTTCCGCCGTGACTGCTGCGGTCGCCGCGGCGACAGGAGGCGGCGCTTTTTGCTCGTCGTCTTCTTCCGACAAGATGTCCGCGGCCTCCACGGTCGTCTTCCGGTCACTGATGAAGCGGATGAGTGTGTGCACCGGCGCGCTGCCACCGCCGATCAGCAGCCCGCTCAGGAGATGATCGAGCGGACTCGGGATGTGCTGAGCTCCGAGAAACGCGTTGAAGAGCTCCAGCTTGGCGAACGTGGCGAGCAGAATGCCGACTGCCAGTCCGAGGACTTGCAGCACGAAGGTGCGGAGCATTTCCTGTTCATCCGGCTGCGTCGCGGCTTCTACCACAACCGCGGATGGCGGGACCCGCTCGTCCCATTCTCCCTGTGCTTCGTCTTGCTGCAGGGCCCGGCGCAGATCCCCGCTCCGCTCCAGTAGCTTTGCTCGCTCCGCGTCGTTCGTTTCCGTGCGCAGGCGTTCGCGAATCTTGTTCAACTCGTCACTCTGCTGCTCGCGCGTGGACATCTTTGCGGCCACGGCGTCGTCGTGCTGCTCGAGCGTCGCCGCCTGCTGGGCTCGAGTGTCATTGTCCTTCAGCACTTGGTTGGCGGTGTCG
>QHUE01000307.1 GCA_003221825.1 Gemmatimonadota bacterium | reverse complement strand
AATGCAACTCGTGCCTCCGCCAGCGGATACACGCGATCGACAACCGGCCTGAGCTCTCCCTGGCCGAGTCGCCGCACGACTTCCGCATATTCCGCCGCGTTGCCCATCGTCGAACCCAGGATGCTCCAGTGATGCCAGAACACACGTCGCAGATCGAGATGCACCTGCGGCCCGGATGTCGCGCCACAGGTCACCAGTCGGCCGCCGCGCCGGAGACAGCGGAGCGAGTCGTCCCACGTCGCGGCTCCGACATTCTCGACCACGACGTCCACACCGCGTTTGTTGGTCAGGGCGCGCACCTCAGTGGCCACCTTCTGGGTGCGGTGGTTCAGGATAACATCGGCGCCGAGCTGCTTGGCGGCGGCGAGCTTGGCGTCGTCCGACGATGTCACGATCACCCGCGCGCCGAGGAGTTTGGCGATGCGCATCGCGGTCAGGGACACTCCCCCGCCGATTCCCCAGATTAGCGCCGTCTCTCCCGGCTTGATCTGTGCCCGCGTCACGAGCATCCGCCAGGCGGTCAGCGTCACGAGCGAGAACGCCGCCGCCTCCGCCCAGGTGAGCGCCGGTGACACGTTCGGGCCGCGCACCACGTTCTGCGCCGGGACCGTCACCAGCTCGGCCATCGTCCCCGGGAGATGCTCGCCCAACAACCGGTAGTTGACGCACTGCGAATGCTCGCCAACGCGGCAGAACTCGCAGGAGTAATCGGCGATGCCCGGATTGATGAGCACGCGGTCGCCGGGCTGCACGCTCGTGACGCCGGGGCCGACGGTCTCGATGACGCCGGCGCCGTCAGCGCCCACGATGTGAGGAAACCGCTCGGCCCCGCCCCCGCCCGGCAGGCCTGCGACCACGAAGAGATCGAGATGATTCAACGCCGCCGCGCGGATACTGACGCGCACCTCTCCCGCTTTGGGAGCGGGGGCGTCCGGAACCTCGGTGATACTGAGCTTGTCGATTCCGCCGGTGGCGGTGAGGACGCAGGCGCGCATACGTGCGCCCGAAATCTACGGCCGGAATGTCGGCGTGATCATCTGCTCCGTGCCCATCGTAGGCAGGGGCACCGGCGTCGCGGAGCTCACGGGCTGGATATACACCCGATACGCGGGATTGCGGCGATTCTGCGGCTCTGCGTTGACCACCAGCGCCACGAGGTCGCCCGCCGGCGCGATGGCGAACGACGCGATCGCGAGATCGGTGCCCGTGAGCGCCGTCGTCGCGCCGGTCGCGAGATCGGCCCGCATCACCTGCTGCACCGTGCGATTTCCCTCGCGCCGCTCGACCAGGTATGCGAGCGTGCCGTCGCGGAGGAAGTGCGGGTCCGACTCACGCTGCTGCGGCGAACGCGTGAATTGGCGCTGATTCGAGCCGTCGCGAGCCATCAGCCAGATGTCGGCGTCCTTGTTCCGCTGCGACACATACGCGATCGTCTGCCCGTCCGGCGACACCGACGGCGCGGAGTTCACCGAGTCGCGCGTGAGCTGCGTGAGGCCGGTGCCATCCACGTTCACGACCCAGATCTGCTGTTTCCCGGCGGGCCGCGCCGAATGGAACACCACCGACTGCCCGTCGGGCGTAAACCCCGGGCGGCCATCGGGCTGCGGATCGTTCGTGAGGCGCGTCGCGCCGGTGCCGTCCGCATTCATGACATAGATCTCGGCGTTGCCGTCGCGCTGCGAGACAAAGGCGATGCGCGACCCGTCCGGAGAAAACGCGGGATCGCTGGCTGAGGTCGTGTCGGGCGTGAGCTTGGTGAGCTGCGCAAGGTTGGAACGCTCGACGGCGTACAGCTGGAACTTGCCCGGGGTGTTCGGGAACGCGCGCGAGCTGGCGACGACGATCTCGCCTACGACGTAAATGTCTGCCGTCGTCGTCTTTCCACCGGCACCCGTCGCCGTAATCCGCGCGTGGCCGTAGCCGACGCCGGACACCGTGCCGTCCTCACCCACGGTGGCGATCTGCGCATTGTCGCTGCTCCACGTCAGGTTGGACGCGGGTCCCAGTACATTCCCCTGATCGTCGGCGTAATTGGCGCGTAAGGTGTGCCGCTGATTGAGACCAATCCCAACCCGCGGCTGCGTGAATTTCACCGCGCCCGCGATCACGCTGACGTTCCAGGTCACCGCGAGTCCCGCACCCGGCCCACGGACGGTCAACTGTGTCTTGCCGACGGCGCGGCCGGTGAGCAGACCGGTCTGCACGTCGAAACTGGCGATCGTCGGATCGGCTACGCTCCAGCGCAGCGGCGCTTCGGGGACCGCCGTGTTGTCCGCGGTCAGCGCGTCCGCTTTGAACTTGGCGGTGCCGGTGAGAGGTACTTGGACTTCGGCTGAAGCCCGTGGCGTTACCGCCAGCTTGTCCACGACCTTGTGCACCGCCACGTCAATGCTCTTGCTCTGCAGCAACCCCGCGACGGTCAGAATCGCTTTGCCCGGGCCGCTGGCGGTCACCACTCCCGCGAGGCTGACACGCGCGACGCTCTGATCACTCGACGCCCACTGCAGCACGAGGGGATTGACCGTGCGGTTGTTCTGGCTCGCCACGATGACATGCAGCGTATCCACTTCTCCGGGCGAGAGCATCAACGGTGAGCCCTCGCGCACGGTGAACTCCGCCTGCTGGACGACGACCGGCGCGGTCGCGGTCAGCCCACCGGCGACGCTCGCCTGAATCGTGCCTTGTCCGGGTGCGAGCGCGACGATGTTGCCGCTCTGATCGACGCTCGCCACGTCCGCCCGCAGCGACGTCCAGGTGACGACGACCGGCGCCGCCGGGGAGCCGTCCTCCCGCAGCGCGCGCGGCGAAATGCGCGAGTTTTCCGACGGCAGGAGGTAGACGACCCCCGGCTCGAGCCGCAATGCGGCGGCCGGGCCGCTGCCTGCCGGTTGCCCGACGAATGGGTCAGGGCCAGGGGGGGCAGCCGGAGGCGGAGCGGCCGGGGGTGCGGGGGGCGGCGGCACCGGTCCCCCTCCGGTGACCTGCACGGCCGCCTGGCCGCGCCGGGCGCCCACACGCGCTTCGATGATGGCCACGCCGTTGGCGACCCCGGTGACGGTACCGTTGTTATCGACCTTGGCGATGCCGACGTTGTTCGAGGACCAGATGATGCGCACGGTGGGGATCACATTGCCGATGCGATCGAAGGCCGTCGCGAGCAGACTACTGCGTTCCCCGACGCGAACGGTCACCGAAGGGGG
>QHUE01000306.1 GCA_003221825.1 Gemmatimonadota bacterium | reverse complement strand
TTCGATCTGACGGCCATTCCGGTCGTGCACAAGCTGTCACACCTCCCGATCATTGCCGACCCCTCCCACGGGACCGGCCTGCGCGACAAGGTGATTCCTATGGCGCGGGCCGCGATCGCGGCGGGCGCTGACGGCATCATGGTCGAAGTCCATCCCAATCCCGAAGAGGCGCTGTCGGATGGCGCGCAGTCGCTCTTCCCGGATCAATTCGCCCAGCTGATGCGGGAGGTGCGGATAATTGCGGAAGCGATCGGGAGACGCGTGGCTGAACCGGCTGCCGTAGGGGCATGAAACTCACGTCGGCACGACTGCACGTCGGCATGATGCTCTTGGTCCTGATCGTGCCGACGTTCCAACGTGCCGACGTGTATCAGGATCCGGGCGCCGTTCTCGACCGCGCCTCGGCATCCTTCGACACCGTCCGCACTCTCCAGGCCGACTTCGTCCAGATCGTCGACAATCCGATGCTCGGCAGCCCGGACACGACGCGCGGCCGGCTGTATCAGCGGCGGCCCAGCTACTTCGCCATGCGGTTCAGCGAGCCGCAGCACGACCGCATCGTGGCCGACGGCCGACGCCTGTGGCTCTACACGCCGAGCACCACACCCGATCAGGTGATTCGCACGACGATCCCGGGCACGGGCACCACCGGCCCCAATCTCATCGGCCAGTTCGTCGAGCATCCGCGCGAGCGGTACACCGCCCGCTACGTGCGCGCCGATTCGCTGCCCGATGGGGCGGTGGATGTGGTCGCGCTCACGCCGCGCGCGCAGGATCTGCCGTATTCGGAAGCGACCGTGTGGATTGCGAAGCAGGACGGCTTGGTGCGGCGGATCGACCTTGTAGAGAATACCGGCCAGCGGCGGACGATTACCCTGCAGCATCTCACCGTGAACGGGACCATCCCACCCCGTGAGTTTAGATTTTCCCCGACTTCCGGAGTACGGGTGGTAGATCAGTAGCAAGCGCCGCCGCGACTTTTTCCGCCGTTGCTTCGTCCATTCCCTGCTTTTGCGCCAGCTCGAGTGCGGCCCGCCCGAGCGCGCGGTACAGCTTCGCGTCGTCGACCGCCAGCGATTCGAGATGACGGACGATCGTCGCCGTATCCCCGCGGACGACCGGACCGGTGAGGGCCTCCCGCGGCTCGTACCGGCCCAGGTTCTCGAACGTCGCTTCGACCAGCGGCCGCAGCGCCGCCCAGGCATCGGCATCGGACAACCCCGCATGGCGTAGCAGGCGCTGCGCGACGGCCTCGACCACCACCAGATAATTCGACGCGAACACCGCGCCCGCGTGATAGATCGCTTTCGACTTGGTCGCGATGCGGAACGGGCGCATGCCGAGGTCCTGCGCGATCTGCTCGCCGGCCAGGGTGGCCCGTGGCATTCCTTCGACCGCCGCCCAGGCGCCTTTGAGCCGCGCCGGCGTGAGCTCGGGTTCGACGATCGTCTGCAGCGGATGAAATGAGCCGAGGGCGGCACGACTGGGGACGAGTGGCCCGAGCGCCTCCTGGCCCTGGACGCCGGAGAGATGCAGGACGACGTGCCGCTCGCCGATCGCGCGGACAGTCGCCAGCGACGTCGCCAGCGGCGTGATGGCGTCGTCGCGGACGGTGAGGATCACGACGGCGACATCGCCGATCCACGGCGGCGGCTTGACGCCGTCGCCGACGGTCAGGGTCAGGGGTGCGGGTACGTTTTTCTTATTTCGCCCGTGGAGGCGGACGGAGTATCCTGCCTGGGCCAGTGCGAGAGCCAGTCCGACTCCCGCGCGACCGGGCCCGATGAGCCCGATCGCGCGGGAAGACTGTTGGGTCACCTATTGCGGACCGTCGACGGCGCGCGCTGCGTGGTTGCCAGTGCCAGCAGATCCTGCGGTGAACGAGCCTTATCCGCCAAGGCGAGCGCCCGTTTGACCTGCTCGTCATCGGCCATCCGGCGGCGGAACTCCGCCGAACGCCCGAAGACGTAGCGCGCCGCTTCGTAGCCCAGGTCCTGAGTGATGAGCATGCGCGCGCCGCCGACGACCGAATCCGGCAGCTCGGCGCCTTTGGCACGGATGCGGCGCACGATCTCGTCTACCATGGCCGGCGTGACGGTGAAATTCGGGGAGGGCAACCGGTTGCCTTCCTTCAGCTCGATCGCGTAGCTCGTGAGCGCATCGCGGTACAGCGGCGCCTTGTCGCCCAGCGCCCGGGCGAACGCACGCTCGGACGTCGTGAAGGTATCGGCGACGACGTAGATGTCGGGTCGGATGCCGCCGCCCCCGTAGATCGTGCGGCCGGCGTCGGTATGGAACGCCGCCGTGGAATCGATCTTTGTGTCTTGCCCGCGGTCTGCCGCAAGCACCTGGGCTACCTGCTCCGACTCGTTGCGCGTGACCCGTTGAATCGTCCGGCCGCTCGGCGTGAACCAGCGCGCGGTCGTCAGCTTGAGTCCCGTTTCCGGCGTGAGCCGCCAGAACGACTGCACCAGCCCCTTGCCGAACGTCGGCGTGCCGACGAGCACGGCGCGGTCGTGATCCTGCAGCGCGCCGGCGATGATCTCCGCGGCGCTGGCGGAACCGCCATTCACGATCACGACGACCGGTAGACGCGGCCATTGCTGCAGCTTGGTGTCGCTGAACTCATGGGAGGAGCCGGGCGCACGCCCGCGCGTTTCGACAATCGGCTTGCCGGGGTCGAGGAACAGATCGGAGACCGCGACGCCCTGATCCAGGAGTCCGCCCGGATTGCCGCGAAGGTCGAAGATCAGCGACTTCATCCCCTGCTTGAGCAGGGTGTCGATCGCCTGCGCGACTTCGCGGGCCGAGCTCTCGCTGACGGGCGAGAGCGCGATATAGCCGACGCGATCGTCGAGCATCATGGTGATTCTCGGATCGACCGAGCGGATGTGAATCGTCGCCCGCGTGAGCTTGTAGGTGATCGGCTTGTCGACGCCGGTGCGCCGGATCAGCAGCTCCGCCGTCGTGCCGGCCGGGCCGCGCAGCTCCTTTACCGCCTGATCCTGCTTCCATCCTTCGGTCGAGCGGCCGTCCAGCTGCACGATGCGGTCGCCGGTCTGCACGCCGGCGCGTTCGGCCGGCGTATCGGGCAGCGGCGCCACGACGGTGATCCACCCGTCCCGCACGTCGATTTGAATGCCGAGCCCCGAGTAGTTGCCGGTCGTCGCCTCGGAGAGCTGCCGGAAGTCGTCGGGCTTGAGAAAGACGGAATAGGGATCGTTCAGCTTGTCGAGCATACCGTCGATCGCCATCTGATACAGCTGGCGCTCGTCGAGAGAATCGACGTAGTAGTCGGCCACGTGCGCCAACACGTCGTCGAACAACCGCGCCTGCTGGTAGACCGACCCGGCCGGCTCGGT
>QHUE01000096.1 GCA_003221825.1 Gemmatimonadota bacterium | reverse complement strand
CGTCACGTCCCATTGGCGTTGCTGTCAACCGAGAAGTTTGCAGATGGTCTCGTCCAGCTGCGTTACGCGGTGCAGCCATGAGAATTGCTCACGCTGTGCTGTTGTGTAGCGGTGTCGTGGCGTGTCACCGCCCGACTGAAGTGCGCGGCATCTACGTCAGTCAAAACGGCGTGGGAACGTTCTTTCCCTGCGATGATCCCAAGAGTGCGGGCGCGAGCACCAGGGGAATGTCCCGCAGTGGCGCATCCGGTTTCGTCGGTGCTACCATCATGAGCGGGCTGCCGAACACGCGAAGGCCCTGGACACCCCGGCCCGCCGGGGTCTAATCTCCCTCATGCCCAACCGACATTTCGCCGCGCTCACCGCACTCCTGCTGGCTCTCACGGCCGCACCCGCCGTCGCCCAGACTCCTCCGGCCCTCCAGCTCCGCTGGGAGCTGGTCGGGGACAGCGTCACGACCGACTGGGCCGGCTCGCGAGCGGCGTTCACGATCACCAACCGCGGCGCGAAGCCGCTCCCCCCCAGCGGCTGGGCCATCTATTTCAGCGCGCTCCACTCGGCGCAGCCCAGCAGTGTGGGGAGCGGATTCGCCATCGAAGACGTAATGGCCGACCTCCACCGCGTCGTGCCGGCGGCGGGGTTCGCCGGACTGGCACCGGGCGCCAGCGTGCGGATCCCGTACGTCACGGACCTGCTGCTCAATCGCAGCTTCACGCCGAGCGGTCCGTACATCGTGTTCGACTCCGCGAAAGACGTTGGCCTCCCCTTGAGCGATTATGTGGCCGCCCCCTTCGAGCGCCGCGTGGCGACGCCCGAGACCCAGTTCGCGCTCGATTCCGTGATTCGGGTCATTCCGGCGGCCGAGCTGCCGCCGGTGTTACCGACGCCAGTGTCGGTGACGTCAGGAGCGGGAGCGCTCCGCCTGACCGCGATGCCGTCCGTCGAAGCCGCCGACTCGCTCAAGAACGAAGCGTCGTTCGCGGCGGAGTACCTGCGACCCTATTTCGGCGGCACCCGGAAGAGTGCCGTGCCGCCGCTGCGGCTCGAAGTCGGTCCCGTCGAAGGGCAGGCCTCCCCCGAGGCGTACACGCTCGTCGTGGATTCCGTCCAGGGCGTGCGGATCGTGGGCGCCACGTCCGCCGGCGTTTTCTACGGTCTCCAGTCGCTGCGCAGCTTGCTCCCGGCGCCGACTCCCCGCTCGGGTCTTGTGTTGCCGGCGATCCGGATCGTGGATGCTCCCCGCTTCGGCTATCGCGGCTTCATGCTCGACGTCGCGCGCAACTTCCACCAGAAACCCGTCGTGCTGCGCACGCTCGATCTCCTCGCCCGTTACAAGGTCAACGTTCTTCACATCCACCTCACCGATGACGAGGGTTGGCGGGTTGAGATCCCGAGCCTCCCCGAGCTAACCGCGGTGGGCGCGCGGCGCGGTCACACGCTCGACTCTCGCCGATTCCTGCAGCCGGCGTTTGGCTCTGGTCCCCAGATCGATAAGCCGTGGGGCAGTGGGTTCTATTCGCGCGCCGACTACGTCGAGATCATCCGCTACGCGAGCGCGCGACACATCGAGATCATTCCCGAAATCGAGATGCCGGGCCACGCGCGCGCCGCGATCAAGTCGATGGAGGCTCGGACGGACCGGGAGTACGCGCTGAGCGACCCGGATGACCGCTCGATGTACGCGTCCGTCCAAGGCTATCCTGACAACGTGATGAACCCGGCGCTCGAGTCGACGTACCGGTTCATCGAGCGCGTGGTCGGCGATCTCGTGGCGATGCACCGCGAGGCCGGCGCGCCGCTGCGCCACATCCACATGGGTGGCGACGAGGTCCCGGCGGGCGTCTGGGTTGGGTCGCCGGCCGTCCAGGCCTACATGCGGGCGCACGGCCTCACAAATGTCGACGATCTGTGGTTCGCGTTCTACGCCAGAGTCGAGCAGATCCTGAAGGCCCAGGGTCTCACCCCCTCGGGCTGGGAGGAGATCGCGGTGCGCAAGACCCTGCGCGATGGACATCAGGTGAACATCCCCAATCCCGATTTCGCCGCACGCGGCTGGCGCGCCTACGTCTGGAACAACGTCGCGGGCTGGGGCGCCGAAGATCTCGCCTACCGCCTAGCGAATGGCGGCTACGATGTCGTGATGAGTCCCGTCACCAATCTCTACTTCGATCTCGCGTGGAATCAGAACCCCGAGGAGACGGGGCTCGACTGGGGCGGCTATGTCGATCTGCACAAGCCGTTCGACTTCATTCCGTTCGACTATTACCGCAACGCCCGCGTCGACCGGCGGGGCAACCCGCTGGATCCCGCCGTGTTCGCCGGGAAGGACCGGCTCACCGACTACGGCCGGGCCCACATCGTGGGGATTCAAGCGGATCTGTGGTCGGAGACCTTGGGCGGCGCGGGACGGGTCGAGTACATGCTGCTCCCTAGGGTTTTCGCCCTGGCTGAGCGGGCGTGGGCGCCGGACCCGGACTGGGTCCGGGAGCACGACGCCCAGAAGTCGGAGTCCCTCTATCGCGAGGCGTGGTCCCGCTTCGTCAACGTCGTCGGCCAGCGGGAGCTGCCTCGCCTCGATCGGGAGGTCCCGGGTCTCGACTACCGGATCCCCACTCCCGGCCTTAAGGCCGAGGGCGGGATGGTGCGCTGCAGCGTTGAGCTGCCCGGGTTTACGTTGCGCTACACGACCGACGGTAGCGAACCGACTGTCCGCAGTGCTGTGGTGAGCGGTCCGATCCCGTTCCGCGGGACGGTGCGCGTCGCGGCGTTCAACACCACGGGGAGAAAGGGCCACACGGCCCGCCTCACGGCTCCCTAAGGAGTGAGTTGTGGAACTACGGCCCTTAACGGATACCGACTACGAGTTTCTGGTCTCGCTGCAGCGGCAGGACGACGTGTGGGAGTTCATCGGCACGCTGCCGCTGCCGGGGGAAGGGCACACCCACCATCTCTTCGCGATCAGCGAGGGCGAGCTGCGCTTGGGGTTCGCCGGCCTGGTCAAATCGCCCGCGCTCGACGGCAATGATTTCGAGGTGCTGTGTGCCGTGAGATCGGAAGTCCAACAGCGGGGCGTCGCGAAGCAAGCCTGCCAGCTTGTGCTCGCGTGGGCCTTTCAAACCGCAAAGCTCGACCGGGTCATCGCCTGCATCGATGATACCAATGAGCCGGCGCGCGCGATTGCGCTCAAGATCGGGATGACGGCATTGGCGACGCGTCCGCCGGGCCGAACGGTGTATGTGAAGTATCGCGACGAGGGCAGCCTGACGCGCGCCTAACGCACGGCACGTGGAGCCTTCGTCGCGGTGTCCCCCAACCACAGTAAACCATCGATGATCAGCTGATCCTGAATCGGGTTGTGCAGCGTATAGGACAGCGTCCGGTTCGTCGCATCGTACTTGTGCTCGTAGTCCATGTCGTTGTGACCCATGTTGAGATAGATCATCTTGAAGTTCCTGTTCGTCCACACCACCGGGTAGTAGCCACTGTGCCAGATCTCGTGCGGCTTCGGGCCGGTGCCGAGCGGGAAGCTGGTCGAATCGATGGACAGTAGAATGTCGATGTCGCGGTTCTGCCGCAGATCTTTTTCCCACCGGTACCACTCACTGGGCGACGATCGAAACGTCTCGGGCAAATGCGCAGTCGCGGGATGCGTGCGGTCCTCGACCCGGAGGATCGCCGCCGTCGGTCGCCACGTGTTACTCACGTAGGAGCCTGACCCCAGAAACGTGTTGTGATACCAGTCCCAGTTTGCCGGATAGGCCGATGGCGTCAGCGCAAAACCGGCAAAGTGAAAGCCCATCCAGGCGCCGCCATGCTCCATGTACGCCTGAAATGCCGCTCGTTGGGCCGGATCTTCGGGACGCGTATCGAGAAACACCACGACCTGGTAGTGCGCAAGAAAGCCAGCGTTCAGATTGCGCCAGCTGGTGGTCGTGTCAAAGCTGAACTGGTACTTCGCCGCCACTTCCGGAAACCATCGCTCGGCTTCCCGGACAAAGCTGATATGCGCCGGATCTTCCTTGGCGGTATAGAACGCGATCACCCTGAACTTTGGCCTGTTGGCGCTGACGCCTGAACAGACAAAGATGAGCGCGGCAATGCCCACGGCTTTGAGCGCAGCCATGGCTCTCTTTTACGGGACCTGCTTCCGCAAGATAGCCCGCGCCGGCGCCCCTTCGTGCCCGCGCACCTTGAGCGGTAACACGATCAGATCATAGTCCCCCGAGACCACCGGGCGCAGGTCCAGCCCCTCCACGATGGGGATCCCGTGGCCGAGCAGAATCTGATGCGTCCGCGGCGCCGGTGCGCCGAATTGCTCGGCCGAGATGTAGTCCACCCCGACCAGCACGACGCCGGCATCCGCCAGCAGCTGCGCCGCGTCCGGGGCGATGTACGCGAAGTCCCGATGGAACGTGGACGAGTCCATCCAGCCGCGCAGCGTGCTCCGCGTCCGAAACAGCACCCGCTGCGCGCCTTTCCAGTCGTGCCGGTTCAGCTCGGCCGCGTCGATCGCTTGCACGCTGTCGGGAATCTCAATCACTCGCGCCGCGCCGATCAGCGGGTTCAGCGCCAGCTGATCGATCGGTGCGCCACCCGCAACGAAATGCATCGGGGCGTCAATGTGGGTGCCACTGTGCGCGCCCATCGAGTAGACCGACAGCGTCAGCTTGTCGCCTTTTCGCATATCCTTGAGGAAATCGAACTTCATTGGCGCGTCGCCCTGATAGACCGGAGTCGTCGCCGGATCGAGCGTGGCCGTCACATCGATCCAACCCTGACCCAAGCCATGTTCGCGTGGGGAGCATCCCACCACGAGACTGAGCAACAGTGTGAATCCCAACCCCGCCACGCCGATAATCGTCTCGGCGACGGTCCACGTCTTCAGCGTCTGTTGCACGGTCATGTTGAAGAACTCCTTGATGAGCCAGAACCCCGAATCGTTCACGTGTGACAGCACCAGCGAGCCGGCCCCCGTCGCGAGCACGAGCAGCTCGGCGTGCGTCCCCGGCGTCCCGGCCGCGATGGGGGCGACCAGCCCGGCACTCGTCGTCATCGCCACAGTCGCCGAGCCGGTCGCCACGCGGATCAGCGCCGCCACGCTCCAGGCGAGGAGCAATGGCGATGCATGCGACCCGAGCGCCACGTCGGCAATCGCCTTCCCCACGCCGCTCTCCAGGAGCACCCGGTTGAACCCGCCGCCGGCCCCGATCACCAGGAGAATGGTGGCCGTCGGCCCGAGGCAATCGTTCGCGAACTTGAGGATCTGATCGCGCGTGAAATGGCGCCGGTATCCCAGCGACCAGAAGGAGAAGAGCAGGGCCGCGAGCAGGGCGATGATCG
Source organism: Gemmatimonadota bacterium (assembly GCA_003221825.1). Lineage (GTDB taxonomy): Bacteria > Gemmatimonadota > Gemmatimonadetes > Gemmatimonadales > GWC2-71-9 > 20CM-2-65-7. The sequence continues at coordinate 5,469 of QHUE01000096.1, read as the reverse complement.
GGCCACCGACGAAATCGAGCGCCGCGCGGAGCGTGCTCGTGGAGTCGAGCGCAACGTCGGCGGCGCTCGCGCAGAGCATGAGGATGACGGGGAGCAGCACCGTGAAGACTGAGATCCTGAAGCTCGGCATGTCCGCCGCGTTGCCGGCGGTGCCGCTGGTGAACTGGACAGCGATGGGGTTGTCCGTCAGAAGTTGAATCCGCGGCGCGATCCACGAGGCGAAGATCGGGCCGGCCAGCGCGGCCGTCGGGAGGCCGACCAACAGGGCATAGGCGATCGTGCGCCCGATGTCGGCCTTATAGGCGACGACCGCGAGCATCGCCGCCGGATGGGGCGGCATCATCCCATGCACCACCGATAGCCCCGCCACCAGCGGGATGCCGATCTTCACGAGTGACAGCCCCGACGTCCGCGCAATCGTGAACACCAGCGGAATCAGCAGAACGAAACCCACTTGAAAAAAGACCGGAATACCCACGATGAAGGCGACGAACATGATCGCCCAGTGGACTCGTCGTTCGCCGAACAGCGTGATGAGCGTCGTCGCGATGCGCGTCGCGGCGCCGGACTCGGCCATCAGTTTGCCCAGCATCGTGCCGAGGGCCACCACGATCGCGATGAATCCCAGAATTCCACCGACCCCGTCCTGGAATGCCTTCACGACATTGGGGAGCGGCATTCCCGCGGCGGTCCCCATCCCGAGCGACACCAGAATCAAGGCGACGAAGGGGTGGAGCTTGACGCGTGCGATCAGCACGATCAGCGCCACGACCGCGGCCAGCGCGTAGAGCAGCAAGCGGGTATTCGGGCTCATGCCGCACGCCTCACCAGGTCGGCGACGATGGCGTCCGGCGCCTGGCGTATATCGCACACCCACGCGCGCTCGTCGGCCGACGGCTCCTCCAGCGTGGCGAGCTGGCTGTCGAGCAGCGCTGGCGGCATGAAATGCCTCGGGCGTTGCGCCATGCGCTCGGCGAGGAGATCTCGGCTCCCCGCGAGGTACACAAGGCGCAGATCCGCCGCGCCCCCCGAGCGCAGCAGATCACGATAGGTCCGTTTGAGCGCCGAGCAGGAGACCACGAGGCCAAGCTTCGCGCGCTGCGCGTCGCGCAGCCGGTCCGCGACCCTGATCAACCAGCCGCGGCGGTTGTCGTCCGTCAGCGGGATCCCGGCCGCCATGCGCCGGACGTTGTCCGGCGGATGCAGGTCATCGCCTTCGACGAACTCGATGTCGAGCGCGCGCGCGAGCAACGGACCAATCGTGCTCTTTCCGGAGCCCGCGACGCCCATGATCACGTAGAGACCAGTGTGCCCAGCGCCCATGAAGTGGCCCCAATCCTATACCACCGACCGATTCGAGGCTATTCTGCTAGGCGTTGCGATCGGCTGATCACTCTTGGGGAGCGGCGCTAATGCAACTGGCGATGATCGGGTTGGGCCGGATGGGCGGCAACATGGTGCGGCGGCTCAGTCAGGGCGGGCACGAGCTGATTGTGTACGACTCGAGCGCGGACGCGGTCAAACCACATGTCGGCAAGGGCACCACGGGCGCCAAGGACGTCGCCGACCTGGTTCGGCAGCTGACGCCGCGGCGAGTCGTGTGGATGATGGTGCCGGCCGGTGCGCCAGTCGAGCGCACCATCGAGCAACTCGTGCCGCATCTCACCCGCGGTGACATCGTCATCGACGGCGGCAACTCGAACTTCCGCGATTCGCTGCGCCGGGCCGAGGCGCTCAAGGCAAAGGGAATCGAGTTCGTGGACGTCGGGACCAGCGGCGGGATCTGGGGTTTGACGCTCGGCTACTGCCTGATGATTGGCGCCTCGCTTGCAGCATTCCAGCACTGCGAGCCGATTTTTCGGAGCCTGGCGGCGCCCGAGGGCTACGCCCACGTGGGTCCCTGCGGCGCGGGCCATTATGTGAAGATGGTGCACAACGGGATCGAGTACGGGCTCCTCCAGGCGTATGCCGAGGGCTACGAGATCCTGCATGCCTCTGACGATTTCAAGCTCGGGTTGGGCCAGATCGCGAAGCTATGGAACCATGGCAGCGTTGTGCGCTCCTGGTTGAACGAGCTGGCGGAGAAGGCGCTCTCAGGCGACGGCGAGCTGGCCGGCATTCGGGGCTACGTCGAGGACTCCGGCGAGGGGCGGTGGACGGTGGAGGAGGCGATACGCCTCGGCGTGCCGGCGCCCGTGATCACGCTGTCGCTGCTCGCGCGGCTCCGCTCCCGCCAGGAAGAGTCGTTCGGCGCCAAGGTGATCGCGGCGCTGCGCAGAGAGTTCGGCGGGCATGCGGTGCAGACCAAATGACGCTGAAGTAGTTTAGATCATGGCCGAGCGCCGCTACAATGACAAGGAAATCGCTGCGATCTTTCGCGCGGCCACCGAGCTGCCGCCGGTGGCGGAGCGAGCCGAGGTCCCGCGCGATGAAGGGTTGACGCTCGCCGACCTCCAGGCGATCGGTCGCGAGGTCGGCATTCCGGCCGAGGCGGTCGCGCAGGCTGCCCAGGCCCTGGACGCGCGGCCCGGTGCCGCGTCCCGCACGTTCCTCGGACTTCCGATCGGCGTGTCCCGCACGGTCGACCTGAATCGCCGGCTCACGGACGAAGAGTGGGAGCGCCTGGTCGTGCAGTTGCGCGAGGTCTTCAATGCACGCGGCCGTACGCGGTCCGACGGCTCGCTGCGGCAGTGGACCAACGGCAACCTGCAGGTCCTCCTCGAACCCACGGACACCGGGCATCGCCTGCGCTTCGGGACGGTTCATGGCGCTGCGCGCGCCTCGATCGGCGCCGGGATTTTCGTCCTCGGCATAACCGCCACCGTGGCCATGGCGAGCGCGCTCGGTGGTTACTTCGGCGAAGCCCTTCCAGGCATGGCGCTCCCGTTCTTCGCGGGTGTCGCCATGATCGTCAGCGGCGCCGTGCGGCTGCCGCGCTGGGCGCGGTTGCGCAAGCGCCAGATGGAAGCGCTGGCAGCCAAGGTCGTGGTGCCCCCGGGTTCCAGCACACCGCCGGCGGCGCTGCCGCCCGAATAGCCGGCATGAAGCCCAAGCGCATCAGCGGGAGCATCTGGCTGCTGGTTCTTGTCGCCGGTCCCGTGAAAGCGCAATCGTGGCGCTACGCCGACGTGAATTTTCCCGTTGCCCTCGACACCTTCGTGAGTCAGAGCACCTTCCGCTGGGTCGGGCGTCCCCGGCTCGGCATGTCGCTCACGTATGTCATTCCGGGAGACGATGCGACGGAGCTGACGGTTTACGTCTATCCGATCCGGAGCGAGGACACGGTGGCGACGCATGGCGATGCGAGCAGCGAGCGCGACATCGCGCTCGAGGAGATCAGGACCTACGCGAAGAACTACCGCGACCTGAGCGAATTCCACGTGGATAGTGTCGGTGCGTTCGCGCTCAAGGTCGGCGGCCGATCCTACAGCGGCGCCTACGCGGCGATGCTGATGCGCTTTGACAAGACCCCCGTGACCTCGCTGCTGTACGTGTTCGTGCGCAACCGCACCTATCTCAAGTTCCGTTTGAGTTATCTCGAAAGCGCGGGACCCGCGTTACGGCCGCACATCGTCCCGCTGATCCAACAGGCGCTCGCGATCATCGAAGAGCCACCCGGCGGCAAATGACGCTCCGCAGTCCTGACGCCGCGCGAAGCTATTGATGGCGGAATTCCGGTGCAAAGCCTTTCTCTTCGATATGGATGGCGTGCTCGTGGATTCACGAGCCATCGTGGAGCGGACGTGGCGCCGTTGGGCCGCCGAGCGTCATCCGATCGATCTGGTCAGGCTGCTGCACGTCGCGCATGGCCGGCGCGCCCGTGACACGCTGCTCATCATGGCGCCCAGCCTCGCGACGGACACGGAAGTCGCGTGGCTCGACGCGACGGAGCTCGCCGATGTGGAGGGGCTGCGCGTCCTGGGGGGCGCCCACGAGCTGGTCGCTGCGCTGCCGCGGAATCGGTGGGCGATCGTGACGTCATGCGGACGAGATCTGGCACGGCTCCGGCTCGGGGCGGTCGGGTTACCGGCGCCGGACGTGCTCATCGTCGCCGAAGAGGTGCCACGCGGCAAGCCCGCGCCTGACGGGTACCGGCTCGGCGCGGAGCGACTCGGGTATGCGCCCTCGGCCTGCATCGTGTTCGAGGACGCCCCGGCCGGCGTGGCAGCAGGGAAGGCGTCAGGCGCGCGTGTTCTGGCGCTGACCACGAACTATGCGCCACGAGATCTGCAGGAGGCGGGGGCGGATGCAACGATCGCGGATTTGAGGAGTATTCGGGTCCGTGCCGAACATGACGCGTTCGTCGTCACCATCCAGTGATTCGTACTTAACTTAGATGCACTATGACTGACGAATTCAAAGCCAAGCTGAGTGCGCTCCTCAAAGCACACGCCGATCGTTCCGCGAAAGCGGCGCCTACGGACAAAACACCGAAGGATCAGGCGGATCGCCGGATGTGCGGGGAGCGGCTGCACGCGGTGGTGCGGCCGGTGCTCGATGGGCTGCTGGCCGAGCTCAAGGCGGCAGGGCACGAGGCCTCAGTGCGGGAGCACATCGAACGCGACGACGCCTATCCCAGCGTCGCGCTGTCGTTCACGCCGCGGGGCGGGCTCGCCTCGGCGCTCATTTTTCGCTACGACCCCCGGCACGGCATCGTCGTACAACGCGAGGTCAAACAGGCGCCCTGGAAGGGGCGGCCCCCGACGGGAACGGGCGATCGGCTCGGGACGATCGGCATCGCCGCCGTGTCCGTAGCGTGGGTCGAGACCAAGAGCCTCAGCTTCGTTGAGGCGGTGCTGAAGGCAAATTAGGAAGGTCCATGAGTCGCTGCGCATGGGGCGTAACGATTGTCGTGCTAGCCTTCGTGGCGATGGCCTCGCCCGCCCGGCCGCAAGTCGCCCGGCCGCGACCCGATTCCGCTGATGTGCGAAAGCGCATCCTCAAGGCGATCGGCGACACATCCGGCGAAACTGCGTTGGACCGTTATCGCCTGCCGTATCTCGCCGCCGAGGCAGGCTTGAATATCCCCGCGTTGGTCGGCCCGTTTCTCCGCAGCCCGAACGCAACTGTTCGTGCTCACGCGATCGAGTTTCTCGATCCCGACCTGCTTGCCGATTCGAAGCTCGCTCAGGTGGACTCCGCGATCACCCTCCTACAACTCTCGATGCGCGACGACAGTCCTGAGGTGCGAGAGGCCGCGGTCCAACACCTCGCCAGGTGCGAGGTGTTTCGGAAAGGCTCGGCGGCACCGGCGCTGACGGCCGCCCTGGCCGACCGGGATGGCGAGGTGCGACGTGGTGCGGTGTACGCGCTCGGGCAGATGGATTCAGCTGCTATCCCGGCAATTCCAAAAATCATTCAACTCATGTCCCGAGATCCGTCACGCGATGTGCAGTGGCTGTCTATCCGGGTTCTGGGATGGCTCGGTCCCTTGGCACGCCAGGCGACGCCCGCACTCACGCAGTTGAC
>QHUE01000095.1 GCA_003221825.1 Gemmatimonadota bacterium | reverse complement strand
ACGCGACGCCAGTCGTCTGCCGGCACCGGTGTCAACGGCGGCTCGGCCTTCCGTGGCGCGCTCGCGCGCGCCGGAACGACGAGCATCGGTGCCTTCTTATCGGGAGTCCACTCGCTCGTCATCGCCTGGTATCCGGGTTGCGTGGTGAATGGGTCGTGGGCCCGTCTCTCGGAGCGTCCAGCGCGCCGCGTGGTGCAAGGGCGATACCGCGGCGGGGCGTCGCCGAGCGATGCGTAACGCGCGTGTCGCCGCGTGATATAGCGCACAGTCGCGCCCAGCGGCGCAGGCGGCGCCGGTCGAGTGTCACACTTTCGACACACCTGTGAGTCGTTGTGCGCGCCGACCATCTTGACAGCGCGACCAAGAACTTGTCTCTTGTGTGACACACAAGCGCCCGCACCGCAGCGCTGCACGGCGCCGGTAGGGACAGGACGGCGTACTAGGCGCGGGGGGCGGGAAACGAATGCGCGCAGCAACCTACCACGACGGCAACGGTGCTCACTCCGCTGGAGCGACGGGTGCAGAAGCAACCGCGCTCAGCGACCTCATCTCCACCTCTCCAGCGGTCCGGCAGAGTATTCGCATTCTAGTCGCCGACGACGAGCGCATCCTCCGCGATAGTTGCGCGAGTGTGCTCAACGCCGACGGGTATCACGTCACGACGACCGGCCGCGGTCGCGAGGCGCTCGATCTGCTGCAAACCCGAGTCTTCGACATCGTCCTGCTCGATCTGTACATGTCCGATGTGCCCGGGATGGAGTTGTTGCGCACGGCGCTCGGCACGCATCCCGATACCATCGCAATCGTGATCACGGGGAAGCCCAGCGTCGAGTCCAGTCTCGAAGTGTTGCGCGCTGGCGCCACGGACTATCTCCCCAAGCCGTTCACGGGGACGCAGCTGCAGATCATGGTGGGCCGCGCCGCGCACGCGGTGATCGTCGCGCGCGAGACGCGCGCGCAGGAATCCTCCCGCCCGGCCGGCGGGAACAGCGACAAGGTGCTGTTGCTTGGCACGGCGCCGCCGTTCCGCGCCGCCATCGAACAGGCGCGCAAGGTCGCCCCGACGAATGCCTCGGTGTTCATCACGGGCGAAAGCGGCGCCGGCAAGGAGCTGATCGCGCAGTTCATTCACGCGCACAGTCACCGGAACGCGCGTCCGCTGATCGCCGTGAATTGCGCCGCGCTCCCGGAGCCGCTGCTCGAATCGGAGATGTTCGGCCACGTCAAAGGCGCGTTCACCGGCGCCATCCGCGACAAGGCCGGCTTGCTCGAGATGGCGAACGGCGGCACGCTGTTCCTCGACGAGTTGATCGAGATGGCCACGCCGATTCAGGCCAAACTGCTGCGGGTCATCCAGGACGGCGTCGTGCGGCGCGTGGGCAGCGAAAACACCGACGCGGTGATCAACACGCGCTTCATCGCCGCGACCAACCGCGATCCCGACGAGGCCGTGCGCAGCGGCGCGCTGCGTAAGGACCTGTTCTACCGGCTGCGCGTCGTCCCGATTCACGTGCCGCCCCTGCGGGAGCGGCCCGACGATATCCCGCTCCTGGCAGCGTATTTTCTCGAGCACTCCTGGCGCGCGCACCGGGGTGGGAAGGAAACGCTGCCGACGTTGACGAAGGCGGCGATGTGGGCGCTGCGCGCCTATCCGTGGCCCGGGAATGTGCGCGAGCTGCAGAACGTGATCGAGCACGCGGCCGTGCTGCTCGAGCCGGGGGCCAATGTGTCGCCCGAAGACCTGCCGTTCATCGCCGATGCCGGCGCGGAGCCCGAGCCAAATGCCGCGGCGGATAACGCACTGGCCGACGGCGGCTACTACACCGCCCGCGAGCGTCTGCTGTCCAAGTTCGAGCGGCGGTTCCTGACGAGAGTCGTGATTCGCGCGGGCGGCAACCTGTCGAAGGCCGCCAGGCTGGCGCATATCGATCGGACGTCGTTCTATCGGCTCATGGAGCGCCACGGCCTGCAGCGCGATTCGCTCGCGAACACGCCGGACGAATAAGCCGTCCGGCGTCGCACGCCTCACGCACAACTGTAACTCGGGCGCCTCACAGCGCCCGCCCTCCCGCCGAACGCCCCGTGCTAAGTAGTTGCAGACCTTTTCGTTGGCGTGTTATCGGCCGCAGCATGTGACGTGCGTTCGCCCCCATCGGATACCTACGACGGGAGTGAACGTGGTCGGAGCACCAGCGGTACCGGTTGGGAGCCCGGGGGTCGGGGGGACCGTTCCCCGCCGGAGTGAGTTTCTGCCGTTCGCCCCGCCATCCATCGGCGAAGAAGAGATCGCCGAGGTCGTGAACACGCTGCGCTCGAGCTGGATCACGACCGGACCCAAGACTCGGGCATTCGAATCCGATTTCGCCGCCTATCTGCAGGCCCCCGGCGCGCTGGCGGTCAGCTCGTGCACCGCCGCCTTGCACACCGCGCTCGTGACCTCCCGCGTCGGACCAGGCGACGAAGTCATCACCACGCCCATGACGTTCGCCGCATCGGTGAACGTGATCGAGCACGTCGGGGCGCGCCCGGTGCTGGTCGACGTCGAGCCCGACACGCTCAACCTCGATCCTCGCGCGGTCGAAGCCGCGATCACGCCGCGCACGCGCGCGATCCTCGCGGTGCATTACGCCGGGCACCCGGCCGATCTCGACGCGCTCTGCGCGATCGCCGACGCCCGCGGCTGCCTGCTGATCGAAGACGCCGCGCATGCGCTCCCGGCCCGTTACCGCGGCCGCCCCATCGGCGGCGGTCCCCGGGGCAACCCCGTCGCGTTCAGCTTCTACGCCACGAAGAATCTGACGACGGCCGAGGGCGGCATGCTCACGGCGGCGCCGGAGTTCCTCGCGCAGGCGCGGATCGTCGGGTTGCACGGGATGAGTCGCGACGCGTGGACGCGCTACGACAAAGGGGGCAGCTGGTTCTACGAGGTGCTGCTGCCCGGCTTCAAGTACAACATGACGGACATCCAGGCGGCGCTCGGGCTCTGGCAGCTGCGCAAGCTGGCGCGCTTCCAGCAGCGGCGTGCCGAGATCGTGGCGCAGTATCACAGCGCCTTCGCCGAAGAGCCCGCACTCGAGCTCCCCGTGACGCGCGCCGAGGTCGACCATGCGTGGCACCTCTACGTGCTGCGCCTGCGCCTCGAGGCGTTGACGATCGACCGCAACCGGTTCATTCAGGAGCTCGCCGCGCGCAACATCGGCACGTCGGTGCATTTCATCCCGATCCACCTGCTGGCGGGCCTGGCGTTGCTCGCCGTCGCGCCACTGCTCGCGCTGCTCGCGATCGGCATCCGGCTCGCCGCACCCGGCCCCGTGTTCTATCGCGCGCAGCGCATCGGGCAACACCGCCGGCCGTTCACGATGTACAAGCTCCGCACGATGCGAATCGGTGGGAGCGCGTCGGCGAGTGTCATTACCGCGAACGGCGACCCCAGAGTCTTCCCGCTGGGGCGTCTCATGCGACAGGCGAAATTCGACGAGCTCCCGCAGCTGTTCAACATTCTGCGCGGCGAGATGTCCATCGTCGGGCCGCGTCCCGAGGATCCGCGCATGGTGGAGCGGTTCTATGCGCCTTTCCACTATAACAGCCTCGCGGTGCCGCCCGGTCTCACGAGCCCGGGCAGCATCTACGCGTACACGCACGGCGAAGCCCAACTCGATCCGCGGGACGCGGAGCGCTCTTACGGGGAGCGCCTGTTGCCCATCAAGATGGCGCTCGATCTCGTGTATGTGCGCCACGTGTCGGTCGGCTACGACATCGCGCTCATCGGGCGAACGATCTGGATGCTGGCGACTGCCCTGTTCGGTCGCCGGACATTTCCCCTCCCACGCGAGCTCCCCGAAGCCCAGCGGATCATGCAGCTGGCAGGCGATACGCGGATGACGGCATGATGCCGCCGGTGAGCGATCGCGCTCCGCCACCGGCCCTCCGCACGCCGACGTTACTGGACCGGTTGGGCGAAGCCCTGGACCTCGGCGGGGTCAGCTGCTGCCAGTGGAAGGGGCACTACAAACGATCCTACTGGGAGAGCGGCGCCGGTGACGTCGACCTGCTCGTCGATCCCGCCTTGTCGGAGCGTCTCGACGGCGTGCTCGATCGGCTGGGGTTCAAGCTCGCGCTCCCGACGCCGGAGGGACTGATTCCGGGGACCACCAGCTGGTTCGGCTATGATACGCACCAGCGCGCGCTCATCCATGTGCACGTGCACGTGCGGCTGACTCTGGGCGGCTACTGGACCACGATGTACCGCCTGCCCATCGAGCGCGCCCTGCTGGACGCCACGGCTCCGCGCCTGCCCTTCGCCGTTCCGGAGCCCGAGCTCGAGTTCCTCATCTTCGTGTTGCGCTCCGTGCAACGCTACCGCCTGCTCGATCTGTTCACTCAGGGTCAGCCGCGCTGGCTGCGCGCGGCGCAGCCGGAGTTCGCGTACCTCCTCGCGCAGGTCGATCGCCGGCGACTCCTCGCGAAGCTCGAAGAGCTGTTGCCCACCATCGACATTGCGTTCTTCGATGCGTGCGCCCCGCCCACGGCGGCAGACTGATCGCGTTGCTGGGCGGCGACGGCGCGGGCAAGACCACCTGCACGGCGGAGCTCGCCCGGTGGCTCGGCGCCCAGCTCGAGGTGCGGACCGCCCACCTCGGCCGGCCGCCGCGCTCGTGGACCACGCTCTTCATCGGCGGGCTCCTCAAGGTCCGCCGCGCGCTCCGTCGCAACGGCCAGCAGGGCACGCCAGGCGTGCTCGAGCTGTTGCGCCTGGTCTGCACCGCGCGCGACCGCTATCTGCTGTTCATGAAGATGCGCCGATTCGCGGAGGCCGGTGGCATTGCCCTGTGCGAACGCTATCCGGTTCCGCAGAACCGCCTGCTCGTGGGTCCGGAGATCGCGCGGCTGCTCGGTCACGGGCGCGATACGCCAATCGCCCGCTGGCTGATGCACCTGGAACAATGGTACTACCGCCGCATCACGCCGCCCGACGTCGTGATCGTCCTGCTCGTGGATCCGGAGCTCGCCGTGCGGCGCAAGACCGACGAGCCCGCGGACTACGTCCGGGCCAGATCCCGCATCATCTGGGAGACCGATTGGCAGGCGACGAGCGCGCGTGTCGTGGACGCGGGACGACCCCTCGCAGAGGTCATCGCCGCGCTCAAAGGCATCGTCTGGTCGGAGATCTAGACATGCCCGGACGCCCGGCGGTGATCGAGCTCGTGGGTCCCGCCGGCGTGGGGAAGACCACGCTGTCGCTGCAGCTCGAGGCGAGCGGCCAGGGACTGCGTGGCACGATCTGGTTTGTGCCCCTCGTGCGGCTCGCGCGCAGCGCACTCTGGCAGCTGCCGACGGCGTTCGCGCTGTATCGCGAGACGGGCCGCGTGCTCTGGGACGAAGTCAAGCACCTCGCCCGACTCGATGCGCTGCACGCCTCCCTGCGCGCGCCGCGCTGGCAGGGCGCGCGCATGGTCGTGCTCGACGAGGGTCCGGTCTACACTCTCAGCTGGCTCCAGGTGATCGGACACCCGCGCTTTCGGGGTGGCCCGCCCCCGTCGTTCTGGGAACACACGTTGCAGCGGTGGTCACGCAGTCTGGATGCGGTCGTGGTCCTCGACGCGCCGGATCACGTCCTCACCGACCGCATCCGCACGCGCGACAAACCGCATCTGTTGAAGGACGGCAGCGTGGACGACGTGTCCGCGTTCGCAAACGCGTATCGCGTCGCGACGGAGCGCGTGCTCACCGATTTGCAGGCCCTCGGCGGCCCGCCGGTCCTGCGCTTCGAAGCCGGCGAAAGCGGCGAGCAACTGGCGCAACGACTGCGCGACGCTTTGGGGCAGGACGTCCATGCGCGTTGAAGCAGTGACTGCGCCCAGCGCCCCGGCCACGCCGGCACCGCAGGCACCCGCATTGACACGGCGGGCGTCGCTCAACGCCGTCCAAGCGCTGCTCGATTACGGCGGGAAGCTGCTGGTGGGCTTCGTGGTGACGCCGCTCCTCGTCACCGGTCTGGGCGCCTCGCTGTACGGTGTCTGGGAGATCCTCAGCCGCCTGATCGGCTATATCACGGCCGCGGATGCCCGCCCCACCGAAGCGCTGCGCCTCGTCATCGCCACGCGCCAAGGACTCAACGATCCGGCCGGCGATCGGCGCGCCGTCGGCAGCGCGCTCGTCGTGTGGCTCATTTTTCTCCCGCTCGTCATCGCCGTCGGTGCGGCGTTGGTGTGGCTCGCGCCGCTCATCACGAAGGTCGATGGCGCCGCGCGGCCGGCGGTGCAGCTGGCGACGGCGCTCCTCGTCGCCACGTTCCTGCTCGGCGCGCTGGCCGCCGTGCCCGAATCGGTGTTGCGCGGCATGAACCTCGGGTACAAGCGCATGGGCCTGCAGGCCGGACTCAGCCTGGCCGGCGGTGCGTTGATGGTGTTGGCCGTGCGGCGCGGTCTGGGGATTCCGGGGCTGGCCTTGTCTCAGCTTATCCTCGGGGGCCTGACCGGCGCCTGCTTCTGGCTCCTGGCCCGTCGCTACGTGTCGTGGTTCGGCGTGGCGTCGCCCAGTCGTCCCGAAGTCCGTGCCCTGCTCGGGATCAGCGGCTGGCTCGCGGGTGGCGAGCTGATCGCCAAAGTCTCGCTCGCGAGTGACGTGCTGATTCTCGGTGCCGTCGTGTCGTCGTCTGTGGTGACGACGTACGTGCTGACCGGGTACGCGTCCCGGCTTGCCCTCGGTCTGCACTTTCTCGTCGTGGGGTCGGCCATGCCGGGACTGGGCGGCGTCCTCCCAGACCGCCCTGCTGCGGAGCGATGCGTACCTGCTCGACGCCGCCTTGCAGCCGCGCGCGCGCGTCATCATCAGCGCGATCGCCGGTGTGCTGGCCCTCGGCATCGGCCTCGCGCTGACGCCCGCACTCGGGATGGCAGGCGTCTGCCTCGGGTTGCTCGCCGGGCGGGCGGTCCAGAGCATCGCCTATCCCGTGCTGGTCGGCAGATCGCTGCGTTTGGGAGCGCGCCCACACTGGCAGTCACTCGTGCGCCCGATCGTGGCGAGCGTGCTCGTGCTCGGCGCCGCCGTGTTGGTCAGTGACCGCCTGGTGGCGCCCAACTGGATCGCCTGGGTGGCTTTTGTCGCGGCGAGCGTTGCGCTGCTGGTCCCGCTGACGCTCGCCGTTGGCCTGCCCGCCCCGGACCGGCAACGCGTCGTGTCGCGAGTGCGGGAGATCTGGCGCGGCGTGGGAGGGTTCCGCCGTGGCTGAGCCACGCGCCCATTTCACGGTGCGCTGGGGCCTGTATATGACGCTCGCGTCCGTCCCGTTCGAGCTGCCCCAACGGGTCACGCTCCCGGTGGAGATCCCCACATTGGCCGGCGCGCTGTTCCTGGCGGCCACCTTGCTCCAGCCGCAACGCTGCTACGGCCGGATTCCCTCCGCCGTCTGGGCGTTCTTCGCGTTTCTCAGCGCCTTCGCGCTGTCCACCAGTCTCAATTTTCTGAACGATTCCGGCAAGGTCTTGCACGTCTTTCTGCTCGTGCTGCAGGGGGTGTTGATCTTTTGGGCGGCGTCGAACCTGCTCGAAGACGAGAAGCTCGCGGGGGGCGCGCTGTTCGCCTTCGCCGTCGCTTGTCTGGTGCGGGCGGCGTTGCCGATGCTGGGCATTGGCCGCACGGCCACCACCGTGTGGACGGGCGGAGAGCGGCTCACGGCGTTCGGTCAAAACGAAAACAATGCGGCGATGTTCCTCGGCGGTGGACTCATCGTGCTGCTCGGCATCGGCTTCACGCGGGCGCGCCTGTTGCTCCGCCCCCGCCTCCTGGTCGTCCCGGGGTGCGTGCTGATTGCCTACGCGGTCGTGGAGACGGGATCGCGGGGGGGCCTGCTCGCGCTCGCGGCGGGCCTCATTACGCTGTTCCTCACGCGGGGTGCGAATGTCTGGGCCCGTGTCCGGAGCGGTGCGTTGGCGGTCGTGACGCTCGTGATGATCGCCGCCTTCGCGTATGAGACGCCCATGATGCGCAACCGGCTCACGGACACGGCACGATCGGGCGCCATGGCCGGCCGCGAGGATCTCTATCCCCTCGTCGGTCAGATGTTCGTCGAGAAACCCATCCTCGGCTGGGGACCGCTGAACAACCAGTACGAGCTCTCGATCCGGGAAGGCAACCGGTTTCTCAATCGCGCCCGCCGCGACGTGCACAACATCATCTTCGAGACGCTGACGGCGACCGGTCTGGTGGGGGCGTTTGCGTTCTGTCTCGGGATGTGGATCTGTGGGCGCGCCGCGTGGCGGGCGCGGGTCGGGCCGGAAGGGGTCCTGCCCTTTGCGCTGCTCATGGACGTGCTCGTGGCGAACATGAGCGGCAACTGGATGGCCTCGAAGCTCCTGTGGTTCGCGTTCGCGTATGCGATCGCGAGCGCGCGCGCTTGTGTAACGCCCGTGCCACAAAAGGAGCTCGACTCCACTGGAAACGCGTCGCTAACCGCTGTTCCTGCCGGCGTTTAAGGGTGTGCGCCTCACCGTACGGGTTCTGCATAAGGGTCGCCTCATGACGCCACACGAATCGGACAGCATGGTGGGCTTCGTCTCGCCGCGCACCGGCGCAGCGTTGTCGCCCGACGGGGAGACCCTCGTCTCGACCGTCGGCGAGCGCGTGCCGGTCGTGCGATCCATCCCGCGCTTCGTCGCCTCCGATGGGTACTCGGCGGCCTTCGGGCTGCAGTGGAACGCGCACGCTCTCACGCAGCTCGACAGCAGCACCAACGCCGGCCTTTCGCGCGAACGACTCGAGCGGTGTCTCGGCATGCCGCTCGAGCGACTCGCCGGGTTGCGCGTGCTCGAAGCGGGCTGCGGCGCCGGTCGCTTCACCGAGTTGATGGTGCAGGCCGGCGCGCTGGTGCATGCCGTCGACCTCAGCTCGGCGGTGGAGGCGAACCGGCGGAACGTCGGGGCCGCACCCAATTACGTCGTGGCCCAGGCCGATATCCGCGATCTGCCCTTCCCTGCCCGGACATTCGACGTCGTCTTTTGCCTGGGTGTGCTGCAGCACACGCCCTCGCCGGAAGCGAGCATTGCGGCGCTGTGGCGCATGGTTGCGCCCGGCGGACTTCTCGTCATTGATCACTACAGCTGGACGCTGTCACGCCTCACGAAGCTGGCGCCGTTGTACCGGCTCCTGCTGAAGCGACTGCCCCCCGCCTCCGCGAAGCGAATCACCGATGCACTCGTCGATGTGTTCTTTCCGATCCACTGGGCGGTGCGGCGCGTGACGCCGCTGCAGATGCTGCTCAGTCGCGTCTCCCCGTTACTCACGTATTGCCACGTCTATCCGGAGCTGACGCGCGCGCAGCATAAGGATTGGTCCCGGCTCGATACCTATGACGAGTTGACCGATTGGTACAAGCGCCTGCGCACGACGGGACAGATCCGGAGCACGCTCGCGGCGCTCGGGGCCGTCGAGGTCGACGCAGTGTATCGCAGCGGCGTCGTCGAGGCGCGGTGCCGGAAGCCGTGGCAGGGCCCATGTGCGGCTTAGCCGGGCGCTTTGATTTCGGGACGCTTCCGCCAGCACCCGGTTGGCGGGAGCGCGCCGCGCGGCTGCTGACGCACCGCGGCCCCGACGGCGAGGGGCACTTCGCCGATACGCACTGCGAGTTGGTGCATCGGCGCCTCGCCCTCATCGATCTGTCTCCCACCGGCAACCAGCCGCTCGCCAATGAGGACGGGCAGATCCTCGTCGTATTCAACGGCGAGATCTATAACCATCGCGAGCTGCGGGTCGTGCTGCAGCGCCAGGGCCATACGTTCCGCGGCACGTCGGACACCGAAGTGCTCGTCCATCTCTACGAAGAGATGGGGGAGCGGATGGTGGAGCAGCTCCGCGGCATCTTCGCCTTCGCGCTGTACGACCGCCGCCGCCGCGTCCTGCTGCTCGCGCGCGATCGCTACGGCGTGAAGCCGCTGTTCTACGCCACCGTCGGCAGCGAGTGGGTGTTCGCGAGCGAGATCAAGGCGATCGCCGCGCATCCGCGCTTCCGGCCTGCCCTCGATCGGCAAGCGTGCTACGACTATCTCGGCCTCGGATACGTTCCGGAGCCGGCAACGGGGTTCGCGAACGTCCGCGCCCTGCCGCCCGGCACCATGCTGCGGATCGCGCCGGAGGGTGACCGCGCCCGAGAGGTCGCGTTGCACCGGTCCGTCGCCCGGCCGGACCGCGAACGTCTCGAAGCGGATGCGACCGACCAGGTCGCCGAGCGGCTGCTGCGCGCGGTCGATGCGCAGGCCGTCGCCGACGTCCCCGTCGCCGCGCTGCTGAGCGGCGGGATCGATTCGTCGCTCGTCGTCGCCGCGTACTGCCGCTCCAGCCGCCCGGACATCGCCACGTTCAACGTCAGATTCCCCGACGCCCGCGACGACGAGACCGCGACCGCACTCGCCGTGGCGAAGCACTACCGCACCCGGCACGAGGTGATCGATCTGCCCGCGCACGATCTCTCACCCGACGCCGTGCTCGGTTTGATGCGCCATTTCGACCAGCCCTTCGCCGACACGAGCTTCATCCCCACGTACGGCATCGCGCGCGCGATCCGCGAGCGCGGGATCATCTGCACCCTCTCCGGCGATGGCGGCGACGAAGGCTTCGGCGGCTACCAAAGCTTCTGGCGTCGGAATCGCCTCGTGCAGCTCATGCGGCTGCCGGACTGGCTGCAGCACGTCGCGCGGGACGCCGGCACCCGGCTCGCCGCGTGGACCCAGGATCTGGGGCGGCAGGTGTCGAAGGCGGCCGCGCTCGCGCAGGCGGGGCGCGAGGCACCGGCCGTTTTGTTCGCCGGCTTGGCCAACTACGTGACCGAAGAGCAGAAGGCCGAGCTCGTGCCGGCCGCGGCACGCTTCGGCCTCGAGCCGGTGTATCGGTTGTACGAGACCGAGCCCGAGCCCGAGGCCGACGATCTCGAGGCGCTGTCGCAGCGGCTCACGGAGAGTTTATTCGCGCTGAGCTTGCCGTCGGACATGCTGCGCAAGGTCGACATGATGAGCATGCGGGCGAGCATCGAGGTCCGCGTCCCCTTGCTCGACGAAGCGGTCGTCGACGTCGGGCTCGCGCTGCCCCACAGCCTCAAGACCGACGGCCGCACCGGCAAGCGCGTGTTGCGGGCATTGGCGGAGCGCTGGCTCCCCCGCCGCGTCGCGCGGCATCCGAAGCACGGGTTCCAGATCCCGCTCGATCGCATGGTGTCCGCCGGATTCCACGCGGCCCTCGATGACACGCTGCTCGCGCCGAACGCACGCACGCGCGGCGTGTTCGATCAACCGCTGGTGCGGCGCTGGCTGCGGGCGTTTCGCGATCGCGCCCCGGGCGGCGCGTTGAGCCGCGGCGGACTGTATCAACGGATCTTTACGGCGCTCGGCCTCGAGGTGTGGCTGCGCGAATTCGGACTCGCCTGGTGACCGCGGCCGATCGTCCGACGATCTCGATCGTGCTCCCCTGCCGCAACGAGGAGCGCTACATCGGCGCGTGTCTCGACTCCATCCTCGCGACGACGTATCCGCTCGACCGCATCGAGCTGCTGGTCGTCGACGGCGAGAGTGAGGACCGCACGCGGGAGATCGTCGCCGAGTTCGTCCGGCGCCACCCGGGCGTCCGCCTGCTCGAGAACCGGCGCCGCATCACCCCGGCGGCCCTGAACGTGGGCCTCCGCGCCGCGACGGGCGAGATCATCCTGCGCATGGACGCGCACGTCGTGTACCCCATCAACTATATCCCGCGTCTGGTCGATGCGCTCCTCACCAGCGATGCCGACAACGTCGGCGGCATCATCGTCACGCTTCCCGCCGACGGCAGCACGATGGCACGCGCCATCGCCGTCGGCTTGTCGCACCCCTTCGGCGTCGGGAACGCCTACTTCCGCATCGGGGTGGGCGCGCCGCGCTGGGTGGACAGCGTCCCCTTCGGCTGCTTCCGCCGCGAGGTGTTCGATCGCATCGGGTTGTTCGACGAGGAGCTGATCCGGAATCAGGACGACGAGTTCAATCTCCGCTTGATCAAGTTCGGCGGCCGCATTCTGCTGCTCCCGGACGTCGTCTCGTACTACTTCGCGCGCCGGTCGCTGTCGGACCTGTCGCGCATGTATTACCAGTACGGCTACTACAAGCCGCTCGTCGCGCGGAAAGTCGACGGCGTGATGACGCTGCGGCAGCTCGTGCCCGGACTGTTCGTGCTGACACTGGCCGGGACGGCCGTCCTGGCCCCGGTGCTCCCGCTGCTCCCCGTCACTCTCGGCATCGCGGGCGCCTACCTCACGGCGCTCGTGGGGTGCGTCATCGGGGCCGTGCGGCGCCACGGGTGGCGCTGCGCGCTCGCGCTCGCCGCCGTGTTCCCCGCGGTGCATTTCAGCTATGGGATCGGCTCGCTGCGCGGTGCGGTCGATCACTTGCTGCAGCGGCGCCGGACCCGCCGCGATCCCACCGTCATCCCGTTGTCCCGATGACGCTCGCGCGCACGTTTGAACCCGTCGTGCCCCTGACGGCGGGCCACCCCCAAGTGGCCGCGTTCACCTATCACGACGTCACCGACGACGCGACCGACTCGGGATTCCAGCGGCCCGCCGCCATGCGGTACAAGCTGACCCGCTTCGCGTTCGCCCAGCAGCTCGACGCGATCGCGGCCGCGGAAGGCGAACCGCCGAGCCTGGTCGTCGACGTGAACCTCGCGCTTCCCGGCCGGCACCGCCTGCTCACATTCGACGATGGGGGGCAAAGCGCCGTGACTGCGGGCGACGCGCTCGCCCGCCGCGGCTGGCGCGGCCATTTCTTCCTGGTCACCCGGCTGATCGGGACGCGCCGCTTCCTCAGCGTCCCCGAGGTTCGCTACCTGCGCAGCTGCGGCCACCTCATCGGGAGCCACTCGCACACCCACCCGGACATCTTTCGCGAGCAGCCACGCACGCGGATGGACGAAGAGTGGCACGTGAGCGGGGACATTCTCGCGCAGCTGTTGGGCGAGCCGTGTCTCTCCGCCTCGGTCCCCGGGGGGGACATCTCGTCCGCGGTG
This sequence comes from Gemmatimonadota bacterium, assembly GCA_003221825.1. Classification (GTDB taxonomy): domain Bacteria; phylum Gemmatimonadota; class Gemmatimonadetes; order Gemmatimonadales; family GWC2-71-9; genus 20CM-2-65-7. The sequence continues at coordinate 14,605 of QHUE01000095.1, read as the reverse complement.
ATGGACTCCGCCGCCGACGCCGGCTTGCGCTATCTGTTCACGTCCGAGCCCTGGCTGTCGCCGCGACGCGTGCGGGGATGCTGGATCCTCGGCCGCTATTGCCCGACGACGGCGACCCCGGTCGCGCAGGTGGCGGCCCTCGCACGCTTTCGGGGTTGGCGCGGCGCATTGCTGCTGCGGCGCCTGAAGGAGATGGCCCGCGCCAGTCTGCCCGGCCTGTACCGGCACTACGTCCGCGTCCGCACCCGCGAGTTTGGCGCTGAAGGCGCCGGCGGGAGCGACTGACATGGTGACCGTTCGCAGTGCCACGGACGCGGAATGGCGCGATTGGGATCAACTGGTCGCGCGCTTCCCGAACTGCCGGATCGTCCATCAGCGCGCCTGGATCGAATGGCTCGAGGCGTGCCATTGCGGTACGCCCTTGTGCCTCGTCATCGAGCAGGATGGCGAGGTGATCGGGGCCAGTCCCGGGTTGTTGTCCCGGCTGGGACCGTTGCGCCTCTACGGGTCGCCGCTCCCGGGCTGGCAGACGCCCATCATGGGTCCGGTGTTCGATCCCGCGAAGATCCAGACGCGGGGCTTGGTGATGGCGCTGCTGTCCTTCCTCGAGAAGCGGCAAGGCATCCACCACGTGGAGCTGCTGAGCGACACGCTCGATGCCACGACGATGCAGCAGCTGGGCTTTCGCGCGGAAGGGGTGCCCACTTATCGCGCCCCGCTATACCCCGGCGACGAGAAGCGCGCGTTCACGGCGCTCAAGGACAGCGCGCGCCGCAACATTCGCCGGGCGTCGAAGCTCGGGCTCACGACGCGCTTCGAGGAAGACGAGAGCTTCGTCGCCGAGCACTACGCGCAGCTGCAGGAGGTGTTCGTGCGCGGCGGCAACACGGTGTCCTTCGGCGAGGCGCGCGTCCGGGAATTCTTCCGCCGGATGCAGGCCGCCGGGAAGCTGATCGCCGTTTCGGTGTCGCTCCCCGACGGCGTCAGCATCGCGTCCGGCCTGTTCACGGCGGACCGGGGGGGGGAGCTGCTCCTCTGGTCGTGGGCGCATCGCACCGCGTACCGCTGGTTCCGTCCCACCGAGCTCATGACCTGGACCGTCATGCAGCGCGCGATGGCGGCGGGGTGCGCCACCTTCGACCTGATGGGACTCGGCGAATTCAAAACGAAGTTCGGCGCCGAGCTCGACATGACGAAACAACGGTGGGTCCGGAGCCGATACCGCTGGCTCACGTCGGCCCGCGACCTGGCGGAGCGCGGCTACCGCTGGCAGCAAGGCGTCCGCGGCCGCCTGGCGCGCATGCGCAGGTTCGGCTGGGGCCAGGCGGACGAGCCCGAGCGCGTGGAGAACCCGGCATGACGCGCGCCGTGGGACGGTGCCCGATGCGCGTGCTCATGGTCACGACCGAATGGCCGCGCGTGCCCTGGGGCACCGCGCAGTTCGTCGCGCGTCAGGCGGCATACCTGCGCGCCGCCGGCATCGAGGTCGAGGTATTCCAGTTCCACGGCCAGCGCAACCCGCTCAACTACGCGTCGGCCTGGCTCGAGGTCCAGCGCCGGCTCTCGCGCGAGCGCTTCGATCTGGTGCATGCGCAGTTCGGCCAGAGCGCCCTGCTCGCGCTGCCGAAGCGTGTGCCGCTCGTCATTACGTTCCGCGGCGATGACATCCAGGGGATCCTGGACGACCAGGATGGACACCTCTCGCTGGCGGGTCGAGCGCTGCGGATGTTCTGCCGCTGGGTCGCGCACGCCGCCGATGCCGTCATCGTCGTGTCGGCGCACATGCAGCGCTACGTGCAAAACGGGAAGCCGGTGCATGTGGTGCCGTCGGGGATCGACCTCGACCTGTTCCGGCCGCAGCCGCAGGCGCCCGCCCGCGCGCGCCTCGGATTGCCGGCCGACGAGAGCCTCGTGCTGTTCGTCGGCAATCCCAAGCTGGCGCGCAAACGCTTTGCGCTCGCGCAGCGGGCCGTCGAGCTGCTCTCGGCCACCATGCCCGCGCGGCTCGTCGTGGGCTGGCAAGTGCCGCATCCCCAGATCCCGGATTATATGGCCGCATGCGACGCGCTCGTGTTCACCTCGTCGCAGGAAGGTTCGCCGAACGCCGTGAAGGAGGCCCTCGCCTGCAACCTGCCGGTCGTCTCCGTGCCGGTGGGCGATGTCGCGGAGCGGCTGGAGGGCGTCGCCGGCTGCGAGCTGTGTGCCGACGATCGGGCCGAGACGATCGCGGCCGCACTGGCGCGCGTCCTGATGCGCCGCGGGGGACGGTTCGACGGCCGCGCCGCGGTCCGCCAGCTGGACGAGCACCTGCTCACCCAGCGGGTGATCGGCATCTACCACGGCGTGCTCAACGGACGTGCCCCCGCATGAAGATCGTCCTTCTGAGCCAGTACTATCCGCCGGAAATCGGCGCACCGCAGGGCCGGCTGTCCGGACTGGCCGCCGCCTTCCAGCGGGAGGGGCACACCGTCACGGTGCTCACGGCGATGCCGAACTATCCCAGCGGCCGCATTCATGCGGGGTACGGCGGGTTGCTGCGCCGCGAGGTGCGCGACGGCGTGCAGATCATCCGCACCTTCGTCTATCCGACGCAGCGCGCGGACTTCCTCCACCGCTTGTCGAGCTACTTCTCCTTCGTGGTCTCGTCGGCGATTCTGGGAGCGTTCTGTCTCGAGCGACCCGATTACCTGATCGTGGAGAGCCCACCGCTCTTTCTCGGTCTGGCCGGAATCTGGCTGAGCTGGGTGAAGCGGTGCCCGATGATCTTCAACGTCGCCGACCTGTGGCCGGAGACCGCCGTCCGGATCGGCGTGTTGCGGCGCGGCGGGCTCGCGCACTGGATCAGCGAGCGGCTCGAATGGTTCTGTTACCGCCGCGCCAAGTTGGTGAGCGGCCAGACGCGGGCGATTGTCACCGATATCACCGAGCGCTTCCACTGGTGTCGCACGTACCATTTGTCCAACGGGGTCGACAGCCGGACGTTCCATCCGGACCGCCGGACGGCGGCGGCACGCGCGACCCTGGGGCCGGCGGACACCTGTGTCGCGTTCTACGCCGGCTTACATGGCCTCGCACAGGGTCTCGATCGCGTGCTCGAGGCCGCCGCGCTGCTCGCTGACACGCCCATCCGCTTCGTCCTGATGGGCGACGGGCCGACCAAGGCCACCCTGATGAATCAGGCACGCACGCTCGGGCTCAAGAACGTGACGTTCATGGACCCCCGGCCCACGAGCGAGGTGCCGCCGCTCCTGGCCGCCGCCGATATCGTGCTCGTGCCACTGGTGACCCACATCCCCGGCGCCACGCCCTCGAAGTTGTACGAGGCGATGGCGAGCGGCCGGCCGGTTCTCATCGTTGCGGACGGCGAGCCGGCGGCCATCGTTCGTGACAGTCAGGCGGGACTCGTTGTCGCCCCCGGAGACACGGCCGGCCTGGCGTCAGCCCTGCGCGCGTTGTCGGGCGACCCGGCTCTGCGTTCTGCGCTCGGCGCCAATGGTCGTCGCACCGCCGAGCAGCTCTTCAACCAGGCAGAGATCGACGCTCGCTTCGTCGCGTTCCTCGAGCAGGAGAACGCGCGCGCGACCTCAGTGCAGGAGACCGCACGCTCCGCGACCCGCGGCGAAGTGCTGTGAGCGATACCGCGCGACCATTGTCGGTGCTGATGCTGACCAGCGAGTGGCCCCGGGACGCTGGTCACACGGCGCACTTCGTGAGACGGCAAGTGCACTTTCTGGAGGCCGCCGGGGTCCGCGTCGAAGTCTTCCCGTTCCGCGGAGCCAAGAGCCCCTTCCGATATGCGTCGGCATGGCTGCATGTCCGGCGGCTGCTGGCGCGGGGCACATTCGATCTGGTCCACGCGCAGTTCGGCCAGAGCGCGCTGCTCGCGCTGCCCCGCCCCCGCGTCCCCCAGCGCGTGCCGCTCGTCATCACATTCCGCGGCGACGACCTTCTGGGAATCGTGGGCGACGGGGGACGCAAGACGCGCGCGGGCTGGGTCCTGCAGCGGCTTTCCCGGCTCGCGGCGCGCGCCGCCGACGCCGTCATCGTCGTCTCGGCGCACATGGCGCGCTATATCCAGAATGGCAAGCCGGTCCACGTCGTCCCGTCCGGGATCGATCTCGACCTGTTCCGGCCGCTGCCGCAGGCGCCCGCCCGCGCGCGTCTGGGACTGCCGGCGGATGAACGGCTGATCTTGTTCGTCGGAGACGCCACCGATCCCCGCAAACGCGGCGACCTCGCCCAGCGCGCCGTCCAGCTGCTCGACCCCACGCATCGCGCGCGCCTGATCGTTGCGTGGCGCATGCCGCACGAGCACATCCCGGACTATATGGCCGCGTGCGATGCGCTCGTCTTCACCTCGCTCCAGGAAGGCTCGCCCAACGCCGTGAAGGAAGCCCTCGCCTGCAACCTGCCGGTCGTCTCCGTGCCGGTGGGCGACGTGGCGGAACGGCTACATGGCGTCGCCGGCTGCGAGCTGTGTGCCGACGACCGGGCCGAGACGATCGCGGCCGCGCTGGCGCGCGTTCTGGCACGCGGAGAGCGCACCGACGGCCGCGCCGCCGTCCGTCAGCTCGACGAGCGCCTCCTCACCGAGCAAGTCATTGCCATCTACCGTGCAGCGGTCAGCGGCGCGTCCGCGTGGCCCGCCGCCCCGCGATTCACCACGGCGCGCCCGCCCGCAGCCCGAGGATTGTAGACCTATATGTGTGGCATTGTTGGAATTCTGTCCTTCTCGGCCATCGCCGGCTGGCGATTCTCGACCTCTCCGACCGCGGCATCCAGCCCATGACCGCCGATGGCGCCACGATCGTTTTCAATGGCGAGATCTACAACCATCGCGAGCTGCGGAGCGAGCTGGAGGGGACGGGCTGCCGGTTCAGCACGCGCACCGATACCGAGGTGCTGCTCCAGGCGTACCGACGGTGGGGCGAGGGCTGTCTCGAACGCATTCAGGGCATGTTCGCGTTCGCCATCTGGGATCGCCGGCTGGGCCGCCTGTTCTGCGCGCGCGACCGGCTCGGAATCAAGCCGTTCTACTACGCCACGCCGGCGGGCCACTTCCTGTTCGCGTCCGAGATCAAGTCGCTGCTCGCGTTTCCGGACCTCGCCCCCGTGGCCGATGACGACGCGGTCATCGACTTTCTCGTCCACGGCAACTGCGACTATGGCGAGCGCACCGTCTTTCGCGGCGTGAAGGCCCTTCCGGCCGCCCACGCGCTGACGGTCGACTTCGCGAGCGGCCAGATCACGACCCGCCAGTACTGGGAGCTCGCCCCCCCCGCCTCCCGCAACGGAACGACGGACGCGGCGCGTCTGGGGCGGCTCAGCGAGATCTTGTTGGACACGACGCGCTCGCACCTGATCAGTGACGTCCGCGCGGGCAGCTGCTTGAGCGGCGGGATCGATTCCTCGACCGTCGTCTCGCTGATCGGGAAGATTTGGCGTGATCAGCCGGAGGCCGCGACTGCGGTGGGCGATCGGTTCTTCACGTTCACCTCGTGCTGGGACTATCCGGAGCTCGACGAGCGGCACTACGCACTCGCGGCGGCGAACTCCATGGGAGCCACGCCGCACCTGGTATTCCCCACGGCCGATGACTTTTGGGACGTCTTCGAGCGGATGGCGTGGCATCAGGACATGCCCTTCTTCTCGCTGAGCTTTTACGCCCAATGGTGTGTGATGCGCGCGGCCCGCGATGCGGGGGTGAAGGTCCTGCTCGACGGCCAGGGCGGTGACGAGGTGTTCGGCGGCTACGCCAAGTTCCGCTACGCCTATCTCATGTCGCTGCTGCGCTCCGGCAACTGGGGCCGCATGACGCTCGAAGCCGGCCACATGCTGCGTCAGGGCGATCTCTACGTGTTGGATTTACGCCGGGGCTATCGCTACCTCCCCGCCGGGCTGCGCCACTTCCTGGGCGTGGACTCGCTCCTGCAGCGGGCGCTGCAAACGGATTTGCGTCGCGCCGTCGCATCCGAGAGCACGCCGGCGACACGGTGGTGGCGCTACGCCTCGCAGGCGGGCTCCGGGAAGAACGGCTGGACGATGATGCAGCGGATTCAGGTGGATGACCTGATGGTGGACACGCTGCCGCAGCTGCTGCGCATGGAGGACCGGTCGTCGATGGCGTTCTCGCTCGAAGCCCGCGTGCCCCTGCTCGACCATCCGCTGGTCGAATACGGCGTCGGGCTCCCCGATCACCTCAAGGTGCGCAACGGCTGGAGCAAATACGCGATTCGACAGGTGATGCAGGGAACGATGCCGGATACGGTGCGGCTGCGGACTTCCAAGCTCGGCTTCGCCGCGCCGGACCGCCGCTGGCTGGCGAAGGAGCTGCGTCCTCGCGTCGCCGAGATGATGAGCGGCGGGATGCGCTGCTCCCGGTTCATCGATCCCGTTCCGCTGCGCCGCTGGTACGACTCTCCGCAATCGGACAGCGCCAGCACCGAAGCCTACCTCGGCCTGTTCCGGGTGCTCGCCCTCGAGATGTGGATGCGCGCCTTCAGCGTCTCCTAGGACCGCCTCAGCACGAAGACGTCAAACGCGGGTCCCGTTTTGAGGAGTGGGTGGAAGGAGCCCCCGATCGGCGCCGTGGGCGTGACGCTGGCCATCGGAATGCTGATCGTGCCGCCCCCCTGATACGTACCGCTCGCCACCGGCGTGCCGGCCAGGTCTTGCACGTTCCGCACGACGTACGAGTCCCCAGTGCCCAGGATCGCCCCGACCGGGACGTTGACGGTGCTCAGCGAGGTCCAGTTGTACACGATGATGTTCGCGCGTCCCGGCTCGTACAGGTTGGGGCGAACGATGATCTGGGCAGCGTTCGGCAGCGTCGCCGACGCCGCGTCCGTCGCCCCGACCGCGCTCTGCCAGCCGGTGAACGCGAAGCTCGCGCCGTTGAACTGCCACCCTTGCGTGGTCGGGTCGCGGTAGTGCGTGTTCCCGCTCCAGTGCTCGGTCGCCGGCGCGTTGGCATCGTGCTGCGCGACGATTCGGGTCCCGCCCTGGATGATGTTGGTCTGGACCGTCAGGTTGGCCCAGTAGCCAAAATCGAACGTTTGACTCCCGCCGACAATGGTGTTGCCCCGAACGAGCGCCGTCCCGTTCGCGGTGGCGTTGTAGCCGATCCGCGCGTTCAAATAGCCGACGCCCGGCGAATAGTACAAACTGTTGTTAGTCACACTGTCGTTGTCCGCGACGACCGTGCCCCCGAGCTGCAGGTTCGGGTTGTCGTAGTCGGAGGGCGTCCCGTTGTTGAAGATGGCATTGCCGTCGAACACGAGGTTCTTCAACGCCTGGCCGCTCTCGGCGTATCCATGAATGCCGAAGCCGAACTGGTTGAAGATCACGTTGTCGCGCGCGATCTTCCAACCCACACCGTCGCCTTTGATGTAGATCCCGTGACCATCCGAGCGCCCGCCGGTCGCCGAGTTTTCATTGCCCCCGTTGAAAATGATGCACCCGTAGATCTCGATGTTGTGAGCGGTGTTCTCGGTATAGAATCCGTGCCCGGTGTCATGGATGACGAGGTTGATGAACTTGAGGTCGTGCGCGCTCTGCTGGATGTAGACCCCGGTGGGTCGCAGCGGAGTGCCGGTGCCGGCTTCGCCCAGTCGCGCCGTGCTGGACTGCATGATCTCAAGGTCCCAGTAGTACGTGAATCGGCCGGAAACCGTCAGCGTCTCGATGCGATTCGCGCCACCCGTCCCGCCATCGATCGTGGCCCGCTCGCCGGGGTAGGCGCGGACCACGATCGGACTGCCGGCCACGCCGGACAAACCTGAGTAGAACGTGCCGTGATAGGTGCCTTGGCGCAGCCAAATCGTGTCGCCGACTTGCACCTTCCCGTTGCCACCGCTCAGCGCCGTTTGGAGATCCCACGGCTGGGCATTCGTACCGTCGCCGCCGCTCGTGCCAGTGGCGGTGACATACCAGCCCACGTGCGTGCCGGGAGGTGGAGGGGGCGGCGGCTCGATCGGACCGACCCGCCTGCACGCGAACATGCCGACGGTGGCGACCAGCAGTTGAACGAGTGTCAGCAGCATACGAACGGGAGCCACTGCTCCTCCAAGGTGTTGAACGGACACAACACTCACCGCAAGCGGCGTGGCTGTCAAACGTACGGCGCGCCTCGACCGCACCCGTGATCCGTGACACACAACTGACGCGAACCTGTGTCGCCGATGTGGCATTCGCCGGAGCGTTCGCGGCCCTGATTCCCCAGCTGCCCGTCACGCCACGCTAATTCACTGTCACACTTATAGTTGACGCACCACGGCGGAGGGCCACCTCAGCTGATGTTCGGCACAATTCGTGAGTAACCGGACGTCGATGACGACCTCTTCGATGCCGACCCCGGAAGCCCACCTGCTGCGGCTGCGCGGGGGTTTCCTCGAGTGGACCAGCAGACTGGAGTTCGCGTACCTCAGCCATCCCGCCGTGCGCTGGACGGCCAAGGTGCTCCTCGATCTGGCGTGTGGCGTCGCCGCCGTCCTGGTGACCATCACGGCGGATGGCAATCGCGCCGGGCTGCTTCCCGGCGAGATCGCGCGCCTCGCCTTTGCCGTCGGGCTCCTGCTCGTGCTCGTGCACGTCGTGCGTGGCAGCCACCGCACCATCTGGCGCTATACGAGCCTGCGTGAAGCCAGCACCGTCGCGCTGTCTGCCGCCATTGTCGGCGCTGCGCTGATGGCCGGGCGTGCCCTCGGGTGGGTGCCCATCTCGGGCGCCGCGGTCTTGTCGGTCGTCCTGCTGACGCTGTTCAACGCGTTGGGCCTCCGTGCCATCCGCCGGTGGCAAGTGGCTCGCCCCAGGCGCCGCCAGTACTCGCGGAGCGAGCCGTCGTCGCTGCGGGCGCCGCGTCGCATCCTGATCGTCGGAGCGGGCCGGCGCGGCCTGTCGATCGGCCGGGAGCTTGCTGAGCGGGGCACGGATGCCATCGAGCTGGCGGGATACCTCGACGACGATCCCGCCAAGAGCAACGCGATCCTCAACGGCGCGCGGGTGCTGGGGCGCATCGATGACGCGCTCGAGGTGTGCGACCGCTATCGCATTGCGGAAGTGATCGTGGCCATGCCGTCCGCGGACGCCGCCTTCGTCCGCGCATTTGTGCGCAAGCTGGTGGACGTGGGCATTCGCACCCGCGCGGTGCAGAACGTGGAACGGTTCGTGGACGGTGCCGAGGTGCATCGGCCCGGCGCCGCGAAGCTTCAGGATCTGATCGCCGCGCCCTCTCCGTCCACCCAGGCCGGCAGGGACCGGCAGGCGTCACTGGCCGGAGGCAGCGCTGATCATGCGCGGCGCCGTGTGTTGATCACAGGGGGCGCGGGATTCATCGGATCGCACCTGGTCCGCATGCTGTTGGAGCGTGGGTATCACGTGCGGGTGCTCGATCGCTTCGACTACGGGCCGATTGGGATCGAAGGGATCGCCCATCCCAACTTCGAGATCATCCAAGGTGACGTCTGCAGCAGCCGCGACGTCAGTCGCGCCGTCCGCAACGTGGACGGCGTCATCGCCCTCGCCGCCATCGTCGGTGATCCGGCCTGTAATCTGAATCCGGAAGAGACGGTCAACCTCAACTACGCCTCGACCAAGATTCTGGTCGAGACCTGCAACTTCTACGGGGTCCGGCGCCTGGTCTTCGCTTCGAGCTGCAGCGTGTACGGGGCGAGCGATCGTGGCCTGCTGACGGAGCGGTCGCGTCTGAATCCGGTCTCGCTTTACGCCCGGACGCGCGTCCTCAGCGAAAACATCGTGTTCGACCGCCACGGCGACGTGGAACCGGTCGTGGTCCGGCTTGCCACCGTCTTCGGATTGTCTCCGCGGATGCGCTTCGACCTGGTCGTGAATACGCTCACGGCGCGCGCGGTGACGGAGGGGCGCATCAGCATCTTCGGCGGCAATCAGTGGCGGCCCAATGTCCACTGCCGCGACGCGGCGCGCGCCTTCGTGCTGGCGCTGGAAGCGCCCGCCAGCGACGTCGCGGGGGAGATCTTCAACCTCGGCGGCGACGCGAACAACCATCGCATCAACGAAATCGGCGACAGAGTGGCGGAGATCGTGGGCGACGTCACGGTGGAGCGCCGCGACGAGATCCCCGACCCGCGCGACTACCGCGTCAGCTTCGCCAAGATCCGCCGCGTGCTCGGATTCGAGCCGGAGCACGCGGTCGCCGACGGCATCCGCGAGGTGGCGGCGGCCGTCCGCGCCGATCCGGCCCTGCGCCGCTGGCAGGACGCCCGGTTCCACAACGTGCAGGCGCTGCAACAGACATTCGTCGCGCCCCGGCGGCGCCGTGACGACTTCGCCCCGGTTCGCAGCCTCGCTGAAGCCTGAAGACTCCAGACTTTCTCGTTGTCGGCGGTGGGATCATCGGCGTTACCCTGGCGCTCGAGTTGCAGCGTCGGCACCGGGGCGCCGCCATCACGCTCCTCGAAAAGGAGCCCGTGTGGGGCCGGCACGCGAGCGGCCGCAACAGCGGCGTGCTGCACGCGGGCTTCTACTATACCGCAGACAGCCTCAAAGCCCGCTTCACGCGCGACGGCAATGCCCGGCTCACGAGCTATTGCAACGAGCGTGGACTGCCGATCAACCGCTGCGGCAAGCTCGTCGTCGCACGCACCCCCGCCGAGGTCACGGGTCTCGCGCAGTTGCTGAGCCGCGGCCGGGCCAACGGCGTACCGCTCGAGGAGATCTCGTCCGCCGAGGCACGACAGCTCGAGCCCCGCGTCAAGACGTGCGAGCGGGCGCTGTTCTCCCCGACCACGTCAGCGGTGGATCCGCTCGCCGTCCTGCAGTCGCTCGTCGCCGATGCCGCGCAGGCGGGGATCACGATCATGCCCGGTGTCGCGTACGTCGGACGCGCGGGACGCACGGTCCGCACGTCCGCCGGTCCCGTGTCGCCAGGCTATTGCATCAACGCCGCCGGTCTCTACGCCGACCGCGTGGCGCGCGAATGGGGCTTCGCCGAGCGGTGGGGCATCGTGCCCTTCAAGGGGCTGTATTTGTCCGCCAGGCCGGGAAGCCCGCCCTTCCAGCGACACATCTATCCCGTCCCCGAGCTGAGCCGTCCCTTCTTGGGCGTACACGTCACGGTGGGCGTGGACGGCGGCGCGACGCTTGGCCCGACCGCGATCCCCGCGTTTTGGCGTGAGCAGTACAGCGGCTGGAGCCGGTTTCGGCTTTCCGAGCTGGGCGAGATCCTGGTGCGCGATGCCGGTCTGTTCCTCCGCAACGCCTTCGGGTTTCGGGCGCTCGCGCTGGACGAGCTGCGCAACTACCGGCGCGGCCGGATCGTGTCGCTGGCGGCGGAATTGGCGGAGGGAATCCACCGCGCGGACTTTCCCCGCTGGGGACGCGCCGGGATCCGCGCGCAGCTCGTCGACGTCCGCGAGAACCGGCTGGAGATGGATTTCAAGTACGAAGGGGATGACCGCTCGTTCCACGTGTTGAACGCCGTATCCCCGGGATTCACGTGCGCCCTGCCATTCGCCGCGCACCTGGCGGACGAGATCGAGCGGCTGCGGCGCTGACTACGGACTGGTCACGAGGAAGACGTCGAACGCAGGACCCGTCTTGATCGGCGCCCGCGGCGACCCGCCGATGGGCGTGGGCGGCGTCACCCCGCTCATCGGAAAACTCACCGAACCACCCCCGTAGGTCCCGCTCACGACCGGCGCGCCGAAGAGATCCTGCACGTTGCGCACCTCGTAGTGCGCCCCCACGCGCACGACGTTGGCCAGGCTCACGGGCACGGTCGCCTGTCCGCTCCAGTTGTAGATCACGACATGCGCGCGGCCGGGCTCGTACGCGTTGGGCCGCACAAACACTTGCGGCACGACCGGCTGCCCCGCCGTCGCGTGATCGGTGGCTCCCAGTCCACTCGCCGTCTTCCAGTTGGCGAAGGTGTAGTCCGTGCCCCGGAAGGTCCATTCGGTCACGGTCGGGTCGCGCCAGTATTGGTTGCCCTGCCACTGCCATCCCACCGTGCTGGTGTCGTGCACATTTACCATGGTGCTCGGACCCACCAACGTGTTGTTCGCCACGTTCGGCGCCTGCCAGAATCCCATGTCCAGCGTCGCCCCGCCGCCGACGATGTAGTTGTCATGCATCGCCACGGCACCGTTCAGCAGTCCCTCGAAGCCGACGCGCGCGTTGATGAAGCCCGAGGCGCCGGGAGAGAAGTACAGCGTGTTGTTCGTCACCGCATCGTTGTCTGCGATTTCCCGGCCTCCAAGTTGGAAGTTTGGGTTGTCGAAGCCCGATATCGTGCCGTTGTTGAAGAGCACGTTGCCGTCGAAGGTGAGATTCTTGAGCGCGCCGGGGCCGATGCTCGTGAAGGCGTGGATCCCGTAGCCGAATTGGTTGAACACCACGTTGTCCCGAACCGTTTTCCAGCCGTTCCCGTCGTCCTTGACGTAAAAACCGTGGCCGTCCGAGCGGGTCGAGTCGACGCTGCCACCGTCATACACGATCCACCCGTACATCTCGATGTTGTGGGACGTTGGCTCGGTATAGACGCCGTGACCGACGTCGTGCACGATCAGGTTGATGAGCTTCACGTCGTGTGCGAGCCGGACGTACACGCCCGTCGGTCGTAAACCATTGCAGCTGTCGCATGAGCGCGCCGTCCCGGACTGCATGATTTCGAAGCCCCAAAAGGTCGCCCACTGTCCGTCAATGCTGAACGTCTCAACGCTCGACGCGCCGCCGTCGATTGTGGCGCGTTCGCCCGGATACTGCCGGACGACAATCGGGGCGGCGGCCGTGCCGGCGAGCGTCGAGGTGAAGGTGCCGGCGTACGTGCCGCCGCGCAGCCAGATCGTGTCGCCCGGCCGGACGGAACCGTGGCCGCCGTTCAGTGCTGTCTGTAGGTCCCACGGCGAGCGTGAACCGTCGCCGCCGGTCGTGCCCGTCGGCGCAGCAAACCACCCGGCGACGACGATCGCGGCCGCACCCGCGGTCCCGCCGTACGTCGCGACCACCGTCGTTTGCCCCGGATGGTTCGCGGTGACCCGCGCCGTCTGCGGACCGGTGGGCACCACCGCCGCGACCGCCGGCGCCTGTGTTCCCCAGGCGACCTGCGCCGCGACTGGGTTGCCCCCCGCATCGAGGATCGTGGCGGCAAACGAGATCGTATCGCCGACCAGCAGCGTCCGGGACGACGGCGTCACGGTCACGGTGAAGCTTCCCAACGTGACCGTGATCGGTACATCGCCCGTCAGCGGATGGAGCACCAGTGTGATCGTAGGGTTCGCGCCCGACACGATGTCGAGGGTGACGGACCCGCTATGGGTCGCGACACCGCCCGCGTCGAACGCGTTGAGGGTGATCGTACGGCTCGAGCCCGCGGGGACCGTGATCGTGCCCGCAGCCCGGGCCTGAACGACCGGGATATTGAACACCAGCGGGGTCGGAATGTCGGGGGCCGTGACCTCGACGACCACGGTCGCCACTGTCGTGCCCGACAGGTTCGCCTGGAGGAGGAGCTTCGCGTCGGCAGGACGCGGTCGACTGCTGGTCGGGTCCCCGGCCAGGCACGATCCGACCATCAGCACCGCGAACGACGCCGCGGCAATTCGCACAGCGGTCCGCACTGCGGTGTCCTCTACGGCGTCACCGTGACGGTGGCGCGGCCACCCGCTCCCTCGAAGGTGGCCGTCACCGTCGTGCTTCCCGCATGCACCGCGGTCACCAACCCCGCGTCGTCCACCGCGACGATCCCGGGATCATGCGTGGCCCACCGTGCCGTCCCCGCCATGGGGGTGCCGTTCCAGTCTTTGATCGAGACCGCCAGACGTGCGGTATCGCCCACTGCGAGGACCAAGGCGGTTGGGGTCACGGTCACGGCCACGCTTCCCAGCGTGACGGTGATCGGCACACCGCCGTTCAAGGGATGCATGACGAGCGTGACGGTCGGGTTCATGCCCGGCACGACGCTGAGCTCGACGGATCCGCTGTGCGTCTCCACACCCTCCGCGTCGTAGGCTCGCATGGCGATGGTACGATGCGATCCGGCAGGCACGGCAATCGTATCGGCCGCGACACCGCTGACGACGGGGATGTTGAAGACGAGCGGCGTCTGAATGTCCGGCGCCGTGATGTCCACCACGACGGTGGCCACGGACGTCGCCGAAACATTGGCGAAGAGAATCAGCGTGGCCTCGCCACGTGGTCCGACGCCGGTGTCGCAGGCGAGGACTGTGAGAAGGCAGGCCAACGCCGCCGAAGCAGGTAACGATTTGCGAAACATCAGGATGCACCTCATCCAAGGGGTACGGACCTTCGGGGGCAACTTCCGTACCCTTGCACAAGGCACAACTATCTGCCTCTGAGAGCCTTACGACAACTACCTGTGTCACCGGCGTGCCAGTCTTGCCCGCAGTCCGACACACCTGACTCCGCTGGCCGCGCGGCGAGCGACGCAAGTCACTATCAGCCAAGCGCGTGCATCACTCGGTTCTCGGCACTCGCCTCGCACCTCGCCGCCCGTGACACGCATTACGCAGATACAAGCCGTACGGCGGCGTCCAGAAGAGGGATGCCCTAGACCCAAACCTCGGATGGACTAGTGAGATCGCGCCCCTCGAACGTCGGTCGCGCGGCA
>QHUE01000094.1 GCA_003221825.1 Gemmatimonadota bacterium | reverse complement strand
GGCGGGCACTGCGATGAGCGCGGCTCCGACGAGTACAACCTCGCGCTGGGCAACCGTCGCGCGCAGGCGGCGAAGCAATATCTCGTCAGTCATGGCATCGAGGCCGGCCGCATCGAGACGCAATCGTGGGGAGAAGAGAAGCCGCTCGCGCAGGGGCACGATGAATCCGCGTGGTCGCAAAACCGGCGTGACGAGTTCGAAGTGATCAGTGGTGGCGACAACCTGCGTCGCCCGTCGTAACGCAGTCGTCCTGGCCCTGGGGCTCCTGGCCGGATGCGCGCTGAAGGGCGACGTCCGGAAAGTCGAGCTCCAGGTCCAAGACCTGCGGGCTGATCTCGCAAAGAGCGACGCGGCGCGGGCGGCGGAACGCGACACCATCCTGCTTGCCGTCCGGCTGCTGCAGCAGGCGCTGGCGACGCAGCAAGCGTACCTCGTCCAAATGCGTGGTGACCTGCGCACCGAGCTGCTCTCGGTGCAGCAGCAGCTGGTCTCCGTGCAGGAGCTGACCGGGCAGAGCCAGCAGCGGCTCACCGAGCTGAGGTCGCGAATTGAATCACGGGCTCAGCAACCGGACCCGGGTGTGGCCGCGGCGGCCGGCGGAGCGCCCGTCGGTCCCTCCGGCAATCCCGCGGGACCGGGTCCCGATCAGATGTACGACGTGTCGCTGCAGCAGTACCGGCGCGGCAGCGTCGCGACCGCGCGCCTGGGGTTGCGTGAGTTCCTCCGCGTCTTCCCCACACATGAGCGCGCGCCGGATGCGATGTATTACGTCGCTGAGAGCTTCGAGCAGGCCGCACCCGATTCCGCGGCGGCGGTGTACGATCAACTCGTGCGTACCTACCCCAAGTCGCCGCGCGCTCCGTCGGCGCTCTACAAACAGGGTGTCCTCGCCGAACAGCGGGGAGACAAGACGACGGCGCGGAACTTCTACGCGCGGGTGATCGCGGGCTATCCGCGCTCGCCCGAGGCCGATCTCGCGCGGCAAAATCAGCAGCGTCTCAGGCCGTAACGTCTTCTGGCCGTAACCCGACGATGACGCCACGCGGGGAGATGCCGTTTCTCGATCATCTCGAGGAGCTGCGCTGGCGCATCCTCTGGAGTCTGGTCGCGATCGTGGTCGGCACGATCGTCGGCTGGTTCCTGCTCGATAAGATCGACATCATCGAGGTCCTCAAACGGCCGATCGCGCCGTACCTGCCCGGCGGGCGGCTCATCTTCACGAGCCCCGCCGAGCCGTTCATGCTGACGTTGAAAGTGTCGTTCGCACTGGGCTGCTTGGTGGCGTCGCCGGTCGTCATCTATCAGATCTGGGCGTTTCTCGCGCCCGCGCTGTACGAGCGGGAGAAACGGCTGATCATTCCGGCCCTCGCCGTCGGGGTCGTGCTCTTCCTGGCTGGGGCGATCGCCTGCTACCAGTGGCTCCTGCCCGCGGCGCTGAAGGTGCTGCTCGCCTTCCAACGCGCCGATCTGACCGCGATGATCACGATCGACCGCTACTTCGGGATGGCGGTGCCGTTCGTCGTAGGGTGTGGTCTCGTGGCCGAGCTGCCGCTGGTGGTGACGATCCTCGCGTCGCTCGGGATCGTGACGCCGCAGTTCCTCGGCCGGCAGCGGCGTTACGCGATCGTCATCGCCGCCTTCCTCGCCGCGATTCTGACGCCGCCCGATGCGGTGTCGATGATGCTGATGCTCGGACCGCTGCTGTTGCTCTATGAGCTCAGCATCTGGTGCGCCTGGGTGGCGAGCCGCCGGCGCGCGCGGCGCGTGGCGGCCGCCACGATGGTGTTGCTCGTCCTCGGCCTCGGCTCGTTGCCTGCACAGAATCCGGTGCCGCCGCCTCCGCCACCCGCGCCGGCGCAACGCGCCGCGCGCGACAGCACGGGAGTGGCAAGACCGCCGGGCACCGTGGATACGGCTACCGCCCGCAGAATCGGCCTCCCGACCGCACCGTCCCGCTCCTTCCCTCCTTCCGACGCCGTGATGGACTCGCTGTTGAAACTCCAGGGCTTCCGCATCACCCACTACACGTCCGACACGTTCGTGGTCCTGGGCGACAGCCAGACCATCTTTCTGCGGCAGCAGGCGTACGTCGAGCGCGAGGGCACGCAGTTGCAGGCCGACTCGATCCGCTACCATGAGGCGAGCTGCCAACTGGACGCCGCGGGAGATCCGCAGCTGTTCGATCAGGGCACCGTGCTGGTCGGTGAAGGGATGCGCTACGACACCTGCCTGCGCCGCGGCACTGTGCGCGACGCGTTGACCGACTTCCAACAGGGCGGGGTCACCTGGTACGTGCGCGGCGCAGGATTCGCCACCGATTCGAATTCGCGGCGCGTCTATGCGGCCAAGGCCAACTTCACGTCCGACCCGCAGCCTGTGCCCGACTACCATTTTGCCGCGGGCAAAGCCAAATGGATCAACAAGCGCACGATGGTGGCGCGACCGGCGGTCCTCTATGTCCGCGACGTCCCGATCATGTGGCTGCCGTTCATCTTTCAGGACATTCGCGGGGGCCGGCGCAGCGGCATTCTTTTCCCCCGGTTCGGACTGAACGATCTGGTTCGCCCCACGCGCCGCTACTCGCGGCACGTCTCCGACTTCGGCTACTACTTCGCGCTCAACGACTACATCGACGTGCTCGTGTCGGGAGACTGGTTCGCGGGGCGCAATGTGTCGTTTCACGGCCAGGCGCAGTACCACTGGCTGGATCGCTTCATGGATGGGCAGCTCACCTACACACGAACGTCGGAGCTCGACCGGCCCGGGGTCAATACGCGCATCGGCTGGAACCACACCCAGCGCTTCAACTCCCGCACGTCGTTCCGTGCGCAAGTGGATTATTCCACCAATGGGTCGATCATCCAGCGTAACTCCCTCAACCCCTGGGAGGTCACTGCCCGGATCGGCTCGAGCCTGAACTTCGACAAGGCCTTTTCCTGGGGGACGCTCAACATCGGCGGGACGCGGTACCAGGATCTCTCGTCGGACAACATCACGCAGACCTTTCCCACGATCACCCTGACGCCGGCAGCCGTCAACATCACGTCGTGGATGACGTGGTCGCCGGGATTCACCTTCAGCAACGATCAGCAATTCCACCAGGCGAGCGGCACGCTGCTCGTTCCGGGCGACAGCACGGTGCCCGACACGCTGAAGCTGTTCAACGACAGCCGGCGGACGTTGCTGACCTTCAATACGCCGATCCGCGTGGGGCGGTGGAATTGGGTCAACAACCTTTCCGTCACCGACTCCCGGATCCACGGCCGCCAGGAGTTCACCGTGCCGGGAGACAGCGCGGGGTCCGTTCGGCGCGTGCTGTTTGGGGAAACCTTCGAAACCCGCGTCGAGTGGCAGACGGGAATCAACCTGCCGTCCTTCTTCGCGAGCACCTGGAAGCTGCAGCCGGGTGTGGCGATCGTGAACGCGACCGGCGCCGGCCCATTCATGATCCGCAATCAGTTCACGGGGGGCGAATACGTGCGCCAGGGCAAACGCCTGCAGTTCAGCGCCAGCATCTCACCGACCTTCTTCGCATTCCTCCCCGGTCTCGGCCCGTTCTCGCGTATCCGGCACGCGATTTCGCCGCAGATCAGCTGGCAATACGCGCCGGGTGTCCAGGTGCCAGCGCAGTTCGCGCGCGCCATCGACCCGACGGGCCGCACGCTCAACGCCCGCTCCGACCCGCAACAGACGATCGGCCTCTCGCTGTCGCAGAACTTCGAAGCCAAGCTGAAGCCGGCGCCTGGCGACACCGCTGGAGAGCGCGAACCGCGGAAGATCCGATTACTCAGCATCAGCACGAGCGGATTGAGTTACAACTTCGAGCAGGCCAAGCAGCCGCATCGCACCGGGTGGCAGGACGCCGGCATGTCGAACACGTTCCTGTCCGATCTGCTTCCTGGCTTCCAGCTGTCGATCAGGCACGATCTCTGGAAAGGCCAAGTCGGAACCGATTCGGCGAAGTTCAGCCCGTTCCTGCAGAGTGTGTCGGCATCATTCACGGTGACGCCAGCGACCTTACAGGGTGTTGGGCGTTTGTTCGGACTCCGGCCGCACCCCGCGCAGCCTCCCGCACCCGACAGTACGGCGCAAGGCGCGGGCACGCCGTCCGATGACTTTCACCGCTTTGACGGCAACACCCGGCAGCCCTACCGACCGCGGGGTCCGGGATCCAACATGATGGGTGGAGGCGGCGTCGGAGGGAGGGGATTCACCCTTGGCATCTCGTTGTCGACCTCGCGCAGCCGCTACGACACCACGGCGGCGCTGCGTCACGTCGCCGGGCGCCAGACGTCGACGCTGAACCTGTCCTTTAGTCCGACGCGCAATTGGACCGCGAACTGGAGCACGCTGTACGACCTCGTCACGCGCCAGTTTGCCTACCACTCGTTGACGTTCCAGCGCGACCTGCGGCGCTGGCGGGCGAGCTTCAGCTTCAACAAGACCGCCGCGGGCAACTTCTCGTTCAGCTTCAACATCACGCTCACGGATCAGCCGGCTATCAAGTTCGATTACGATCAGAACACCTACGTGCGGTAAACTGCTTGTCCTCTGGCGGAGACACCACCGGCGACGTTCCTCCTGTAACTAGCTGAAAAACAGCGACTTCGCTTCGGGCATGGGGCGTGCTTACACCACGGGCGATCCCCGTCCTGAGGCTCTTATGCGTCTGCTTCTGTCCTTGGTCTTGCTGACCACCGTCGCATGCCAATCGTCCCTCGTGGACAACGGCGGCGGCAACGGTCCGTCCACTCCGGCCAACCTGACGTACGAGCTCCAGCCGAGCGGCGATCCCAATCGTCCTTTGGGCATTCTGCTCTCCTGGGATGACGTCACCGACGCGAATCTCGCGAGCTATCGCGTGTACTCCCGTGCCTCGACCAGCGGCTCGTTTGATCTGCGCGGCGAAACCACCTCCAACACATTCCACGACAACGGCGTCCCCCATTTGCAGTACCTGGTGACTGCGGTGGATAACAGCGGCGTGGAGAGCAGTGGCAGCAACGTGATCACGGTCGACGAGCGGTTGCAGCTGCAAGCGCCCGCCTGGCTGACGTCGATTTCTCTGAACGGCGCCATTCATCTGGAATGGGATGACAGCTCATACAGCACGGCGCCGACGCGCTTCAAGTGGTACCGCATCTACAGCGCCGACTACGATCTGGACGCCAGGCTGTGTGGCACGAACTGGCTGCTCGAAGGCACGACGGTAGCGCCCGAGTTTCTCGCCAGCGCGATGACGAATGGCGTGCCCCGCTGCTTCGGCGTTTCGGCAATCAGCCGCGAGGGCTACGAGAGTCTCTGGTCGCCGCGGCGCCAGGATACGCCCCGTCCCGATGCGCGCAATACGCTCGTGTTCGCGTATGAAGCGAATCAGGCGGCGTCCGGCTTCCGCTTCTGGCAGGATCTCAACAGCGATGGGCGTGGTCAGGCGTCGGAGCTCGGCCTGGTACAGAACGGCAACTTGACCAGCATCGACTTCTGGGTGCACCGCGACCCGACGGACTCGACGATGTGGCTGGTCCCGGAGTTTGCCGGAACACAGATGCGGGTGTACGGCACCGGACCGGTCGCGGATCTCACGTCGATCGACTTCGCGCCGGACTCCGGGTACACGCGGAACATGATTCAGGCGGTTCCTGGCTATGGCTATGTCTTTGAGATCGTCGACGGTGCGACGCTCCACTACGGCGCGCTGCGCGTCACCCACGTGGGGCGGGATTACGTGATCTTCGACTGGAGCTTCCAAACTGATCCGGGCAACCCTGAGCTGCAGGTTCGCGCCGGGCAGTCGACCTCGCTGGCGACTGGCACCGTGGTTTCAAGCTCGAAATAGGGAATCCGGGTCAGCTCAGGCGCCGGAGTGGCCACCAGCCACTCCGGCGCTTTAGTTTGTGTCCCCATGGCGAAGCCCGTCACGCTGGATGGCCATTCCCTGACCATAGACGACGTCGTGGCCGTTGCACGCCGCAGTGCGGCCGTTGCCATCGATCCCACGGCGCTCGTGGCGGTCAAGCAGTCGCGGCAGGCGGTCGAAGCGGCTGTGGCGCGCGGCGAGACCATCTACGGCGTGAACACCGGCTTCGGAAAACTCGCCCACGTCCGCATCCCGGCGGAGCAGGCGCGGCAGCTGCAGCGCAACCTCATCCGGAGCCACGCCTCGGGTGTCGGCGAGCCGCTCCCGGTGGACGCCGTCCGCGCGATGATGTTGCTCCGCGCGAACGTCCTGGTGCGGGGCACGAGCGGCGTGCGGCCGGTCCTTCCCGAGCTCCTGGTCGAAATGCTGAACGGGAAGGTGCATCCTACCGTGCCCTCGCAAGGTAGCGTCGGTGCGTCCGGCGATCTTGCGCCGTTGTCGCATCTGGCGTTGGCTATGATCGGGGAAGGGGACGTGAAGGTTGCGAACCCCATTACGCTCGAAGCCAAAGAAGGCTTGGCGTTCGTCAACGGCACGCAAGCGCAAACGGGACTGGCGGCGTTGCTCGTGGCGGACGCCTGGACCCTGTGGCGGACCGCGCACGCTGCGGCCGCGATGAGCCTAGAGGCCGTGCGGGGCTCACCAGATCCGTTCGACGCGCGCATCCATGACGCGCGGCCGCACCCCTGGCAGCAGCGCTCGGCGGCGCTGCTCCGCGCGCTGCTCGCCGACAGCGAGATCCGGGAGTCGCACCGCGAGAACGATCCGCGGGTACAGGACGCCTATTCGTTGCGCTGCACGCCACAGGTGCTGGGAGCGGTCGGCGAGGGGCTCGGCTTCGCCGAACGGCTTATCGCGACGGAGCTGAACGCCGCCACGGACAATCCGCTTGTATTCGGCGGCGACGTGCTCTCCGGCGGCAATTTCCACGGCCAGCCCATCGCCCTGGCGCTCGACGTGATCGGGATCGCGCTGACCACGCTGGCAGGACTCGCCGAGCGCCGGCTCGAGCGCGTGGTGAATCCTGACCTCTCCTCCGGCCTGCCGGCCTTTCTGGCGCACGATCCGGGACTTGAGTCGGGGTTCATGACGGCCCAGATCGCCGCCGCCGCTCTCGTCGCCGACTGCCGCGTGCTGGCCACACCCGCCAGCGTCCAGTCGGTGCCGACGGAAGGGAACCAGGAGGACGTCGTCCCGATGGGGATGAGCGCCGCCTGGAAGGCGGGGCGGATCCTCGCCAATGCCGAGCGCATCGTCGCGATCGAGCTGCTCGCCGGTGCGCAGGGCCTCGAGTATCTGAAGCCGCTCACACCGGCGACCGCCGTCGCGCGGCTGCACGCGGCCGTGCGGCAGGAGTCGGCGGCGCTCGTGGCGGACCGGCCGCTGACCGCCGATATCGAGCGAGTGGCCGTCCAGATCCGGGCAGGCAGGTTTGCCTCGTGAGGGCGCCGCGCGGGACCACGAAATCGTGCAAGGGATGGGTTCAGGAGGCCGCCCTGCGGATGCTGATGAACAACCTCGACCCCGAGGTCGCGGAGCGGCCCGACGACCTCGTGGTCTACGGCGGCACCGGCAAAGCGGCGCGTAACTGGGCGTCGTTCGACGCGATCTGCCGCACGCTGCGCGTCCTGGAAGACGACGAGACGCTGCTCGTGCAATCAGGGAAGCCGGTCGGTGTGTTCACGACGCACGCCGACGCGCCGCGCGTGCTCATCGCGAACGCGAATCTCGTCGGCCGGTACGCGACGTGGGAGGTGTTCCACGACCTCGAGCGGCGAGGCTTGATCATGTACGGGCAGATGACCGCCGGGTCGTGGATCTACATCGGCACGCAGGGAATTCTCCAGGGCACATACGAGACGTTTGGCGCAGTTGCACGAGCCAAGTTCCAAGGATCGCTGCGCGGGCGGATCGTGCTCACGGGCGGGCTCGGCGGGATGGGTGGTGCCCAGCCCCTCGCCGCTACGATGAATGAAGGGATCTGTCTGGCGGTGGAGGCGGATCCGGTGCGCGTGCAGCGGCGGTTGGAGACGGGCTATGTGGACCGCGCGACGACATCGCTGGACGAGGCGCTCGCGTGGGCTGCGGATGCGCGACAACGCGGAGCCGCGCTCTCGATCGGGATCGTGGGCAACTGCGCCGAGGTGTTGCCGGCGCTCGTGCGCCGCGGCTTTACGCCGGACGTCGTGACGGATCAAACGTCGGCGCATGACCCGCTGAACGGCTACATCCCCGCCGGCCTCAGTCCCGCCGAGGCGGCCGAGCTGCGGCGCACCGCGCCCGACGACTATGTGCGGCGCGCGCGCGCGAGCATTGCGACCCACGTGCAAGCGATGCTCCACTTGCAAAAACGGGGTGCGATCGCCTTCGACTACGGCAACAACATCCGGACCGAAGCGCGCGACGCCGGCGTGGCGGACGCGTTCGCGATTCCCGGCTTCGTGCCGGAATACATCCGGCCGCTCTTCTGCGAGGGGAAGGGGCCGTTTCGCTGGGTGGCGCTCTCCGGCGACACGAAGGATTTGCATCGCACCGACCGGCTGGTGCTCGAGCTCTTCCCGGAGAATGCACATCTCAAGCGCTGGATCACGCTGGCGCAGGAACGCGTCGCGTTTCAGGGGCTGCCCGCGCGGATCTGCTGGTTAGGGCAGGGCGAGCGTGCGCGTTTCGGGGTCGCGCTGAACGATCTCGTGCGCACGGGGGAGCTCTCCGCCCCGATCGTGATCGGCCGCGATCATCTCGATAGCGGCTCGGTCGCGTCGCCCTTTCGGGAAACGGAGGGCATGCGCGATGGCTCGGACGCGATCGCCGACTGGGCGATTCTGAATGCGCTGCTCAACACCGCGTCCGGTGCATCGTGGGTGTCCTTCCATCACGGCGGCGGCGTCGGCATCGGCAACTCGCTCCATGCGGGGCAGGTCATCGTCGCCGACGGGACGCCGGCCGCCGCCAAGCGGCTCGAGCGTGTGCTCACCAACGACCCCGGGATCGGCGTCGCCCGACACGCGGATGCCGGATATCCGGAGGCCATCGAGACGGCGCGACGGCATCATATCCGCTTGCCGATGATCGAGGATCTCGACTGAAAACGTTGCTCGTCGGCGCGCGGCAGGTCGTGACGTGTCGCGGGCCGGCGCGCGCCCGCCGCGGGCGCGAGATGGCGGAGATCGAGGTCTTGCGCGATGCCGCCGTGCTCATCGACGGCGATCGGATCGCCTGGGTGGGACCGCGGGCCGATGTAGGGGCGCAGCATGCTGGGCCCCTACGTGAGGTCGAGGTCAACGGGGTCTTGTTCCCCGGGTTCATCGACTGTCACACGCACGGCGTGTTCGGCGCGCCCCGGCTCGACGATCACGAGCGTCGTGCGCTTGGCGTCGATTACAGAGCCATCGCCGCAGCCGGGGGCGGCATTCTGCAATCGGTGCGCGATGTGCGCGCCCGCCCTGAAGCGGAGCTGGAGGCGCTGACGCGCGCGCGGCTCGCCGCGTTGCTTGCGGGCGGATCGACGACCATCGAGGTGAAATCGGGGTACGGACTGGAGCTGGAAGCCGAGCTCAAGCAGCTGCGGGTCATCAAGACGCTGGGCGAGGAGTTGTGCGCCACCCTGGTCCCGACGTTTCTCGGTGCGCACGAAGTGCCACCCGAGTATCGCAGCAAACGCGCCGACTATGTGCAGCTCCTCTGTGAGGAGATGATTCCCGCCGTGTCACGCGAAGGGCTGGCGCGCAGCTGTGACGTGTTCTGCGAGCCCGGCGTGTTCAGCGTGCAAGAAAGCCGCCAGATCCTGACGGCTGCGCGCCGGCATGGTCTCACCGTGAAGTTGCACGCCGACGAGCTCGAAGGATCGGGCGGCGCCGAGCTGGCCGCCGAGCTCGGCGCGCTGTCGGCGGATCATCTCGCGGCGATCTCCGATCCCGGGATCCGCGCCCTCGCGGCGAGCGACACGGTCGCCGTTTTGCTCCCCGCAACGATGATCTTTCTCGGCAAACGATCCCAGGCGCCGGGGCGCCGTCTGATCGACGCCGGAGCGGCGGTCGCCTTGGCGACCGATTTCAATCCCGGAACGTCGCCCACCATGAGTTTGCCCCTGGTCATGACGCTTGGCGTGTCGCAACTCGGGCTACGTCACGCGGAAGTTGTGACGGGGGTGACGATCAATGCCGCGGCCGCCCTGGGACTCGCCGCCGATCGTGGTCAGATTGCTGCCGGATACGTCGCTGACCTCGTTCTGGCGGCGGTGGACGACTGGCGGGAGGTCGCCTATTGGATGGGGACGGACGTCGTAAGCGCCGTCTGGACAGCAGGTTCGGCTTGTCCCGCCTAGGCGGCCCCGATATCTTAGTCGTTCCATATGTCTAAGCTCGAGCAACTCAAAGAGAAGGCGAAAGGTCTCGAGGCCAAGGATCCGAGGAAGGCCGTGGAGATCTGGCTCGAGGTTCTCAATAACCAGGACGAGACGAATCCTGACCTCTCCATATACAACCGCATCGGCGATCTCTACATCAAGTTGAAGGATCCGGGCCTGGCGGCGGATTACTACGACCAGGCGGTGGATAAGTACGCGGAGCTCGGGTTTCACAACAACGCGATCGCGATGTGCAACAAGGTGCTGCGCAACGCTCCTGCGCGGCAGACGACGTATCTCAAGCTGGCCAAGCTCTATGCCGCCAAGGGGTTCATCGGCGAGGCGAAGCAGAACTTCGTGGAGTACGCGGAACGGATGCAGAGAGTAGGCAAGATCGAGCATGCGTTCGCCGCCCTGAAGGAATTCGCCGACATCTCGCCCGAGAGCGCGTCCTTGCGCGAAATACTCTCCGAGCATCTCAAGATGTACGGCGCCGACCCCGGCAAGCGTGGTTCCTCGGCTCGCCTCAGCACGCCTGCGGCACCCAAGACAGCGCCGCCGGCGGGCGGGGATGACCTCAGCAAATCCGGGAAACGGAAGACGTCGAGTCTTGTCTTTCTCGATCTCGACGCGCCCGCGACGGCCAAAGGTCAGAAGGCGTCTCCACCTGCTCCCGCACCGCCACCACCCCCGCCTGTCGCCGAGAAGCTCATCCAGGAGGTTGTGCCCGAGCTGGACGAGTCGCTCGAAATCGAGACGACCAGCCTCGTGGATGAGTCTCCGCGTGGCGGCGGCGGCATGCTCGAGGGTTTGGAGACGACGGTCGCGGATTTCGGGCAGGTGCGCTCGGAAAGCCCGGCCACGCCATCGATCCGGGAGGAGTTGAATCCCGCGGATCTCGATCTCGAAACGGTCCCGGAGCTCGAGCCCACAGTTCCCGAGGTG